>CAOJCV010000038.1 GCA_948432605.1 uncultured Mycoplasmatota bacterium
ATAAATAATGCTAGTATACTTAAAACTAATTTTCTGTTCTTTTCCATAAATTCAAGCTCCTTATTCTTCCACATTTTATCATTTATTATTTTATTTATCAATTAAAAAAAATGTTCTTTACACTATTATTCTAGTACCTTAAGTAAGGAATAAATAATTTTTTTATAAAACTAAATATTGATTAATCCATGACAAAAGACTATTTTTTTGCTAAAATTTTTTCATAAAAAAGAAAGACAATCATAAATTATATTAAAGGTGAAAAGAATGAAATTAAAAATAAATAATAAAACAATTGAAATTAAAAAAGCAACTGATTTTAAAACAAGATTAATTGGTTTGATGGGAAAACAAAATATTACTTATGGAATTTTATTTCCAAAATGTAATGCCATCCACACTTTTTTCATGAAAGAAGAAATAGACGTAATTGGATTAAATGAAGAAAATCAAGTTATTTATATTTATCGTGAAGTACCAAAAAACAAAGTAGTCAAAGTAAGTGATGATGTAAAAAAAACTAGTATTTTAGAATTACCTAAAAATACTAACCAAAAAATTTATGTGGGATCTATTTTAAAGTTTGAAGATCTTGATTCATAAGATTATTTGTAATATCTACTAAAATATTAGCCAAAAAATTTTCAGTTTGAAGGAAAGCTTCATTTTCAAGATCAAATTGTAAATCCTTTAACTTGGAAAATAAAATTAATATTCTTTGCTTTGATTTCAATAGAACTTCTTTTGAAACTTCATAATCTTGAGATAAATTTTTCCAGCAAAACATTTCTTTTAGCTCTTGATACAACATATGATCTTGAACAGTTCTAAGGTATTTATGATAATCAAAACCATCTCTTAAAGCAACATAATTTATCTCCCATACATTTTGAAAACCATTTTCTTTAAAATTTAACTGCTCAGGCAATAAGAAACCTAAATAAGCTTTTACAGAAGAATCAATTTTTTCTTCTTTTTTGGTTAAAAACTGAAGAGAAGAAATAGAATATAAAAATTTTTCTTCTAAATTAAATCCTCTCTTCTCTGCTTCTCTTCTATCAAATATACAAGATGCAAAATCTTCATTCTCTAAAGATAAGAATCTTTTTAAAGTATTTAAATAATTCATAATATCGTTTTTTCTTCTTAATCGAATATTATAATCATTTCCATTCAAAATAATACTTGAAAAATCAATGTTTTCAAAAGATGGCAAATCTAAAAAATAATAATTATTAACATAAGAAAGAAACAACAATTCATCTTTTAAAAATTTATCCATTCGTCTAATATTTTCTCTTAAAATAGAGATTCTTTTTTCAGTCTTTGCATTTTTCCAAAACAATATAGAAGAATTGCCACATTCTAAACTTTTTATTCTTTCTTGCAGAGAAGTTAAATTAAAATCAACTTTAGTATATATATCCTCTTCTATTTCTTTTAATAAATCTTTCATTAGTCTCTCCATTCAAAAACATAGTCTAAAATTTGTACTTCGTCTCCTCTTTTAGCCCCAAGACGTTCTAATTCATTATCAATACCCATACCTTTTAACTTTCTTCCAAAACGTTCTACAGCCTCTTGTTCATTAAAACGTGTCATAAAAAATAATTTTTCAATCTCGGCACCTCTTAAAACCCAAATACCATCTTCTTTAGTAATTGTATAAGGTTTTTCATTTTGAAAACGATAAACGATTGTACTTTCATAATCTTCTTCTTGATAAAGATTTTCTTCTTTAATTTCATCTAAAGTATCTCTTAAATAAACCATCAAATCTTCTAATCCTTCATGAGTTAAAGCACTAATAGAAAAAATTGTTTTATCAGGATAACGTTCTTTAAATAACTCCAAATTTTGTTGAAAACCTTCTTGATCACACTTATTGGCAAGAATAATTTCTTGTTTTTTAGCTAAATGATCACTATAAGAAACAATTTCACGACGAATAATTTCATAATCTTCTATCGGATTTCGCCCTTCAGTAGAAGCCATATCAATAACATGGGCAAGAATTCGAGTTCTAGAAGCATGACGTAAAAATTGATGTCCAAGCCCCACTCCAGAACTTGCACCTTCAATCATTCCTGGTAAATCTGCTAAAATAAAATTACGTTGATCCTTTAATGTAACTACACCTAAATTAGGACTTAATGTGGTAAAATGATAGCTTGCGATCTTAGGATTAGCACTTGTAACAGCTCCTAAAAGAGTACTTTTACCAACACTTGGCATTCCAACTAATCCAACATCTGCTAAAAGCTTAAGTTCACATCGAATATAACGAATTTCTCCAGGCTCTCCAAGCTCTGAAAATTCTGGAGCAGGATTTTCATGAGTGGCAAAAGAAACATTCCCACGTCCACCTCGTCCACCATGAGCCACAATAAAAGAATCTTTATCTTTGATTAAATCTGCTAATATAAGACCTGTATCATTATCATAAATTGTAGTACCAGCTGGAACTTTGACAATAACATCTTCTGCGTTAGATCCTCGGCGATTTTTTCCTTTGCCATTCTCTCCTTTTAAAGCTTTCATAATTTTATGAAACTTCAAATCAACTAAAGTTTTTAAGCCCTTATCAACTACAAAAACTATATCTCCACCTTTACCTCCAGAACCACCATCTGGTCCTCCCATGGGAATATATTTTTCGCGACGAAAAGAAGTACATCCATCTCCACCTTTACCCGCAACAAGCTTCATTTTTACTTCATCTATAAACATAGAAATCACCTATAGACATTTTATCTAATAAATTCAAAAAAAGCAACTTAGATAAAGCAAAAAAGAAACTAGAGTTGATCTCTAATTTCTAAAAATCTTTGATATAAATTTTCACAATCTAACTTATCCATTTCTTGAACATCAACAAATGGATTAGAAATTCCTAAAGCATCATATTTAGAAAATCCCAGATGATGAAAAGGCAAAAATTCTATTTTTTCAATATTTTTTATTTTTTTCAAATAAACAGCCAATTGTTTTAAATAATCCTCATTATCCATTAAGCCTGGAACAATAACTTGACGAATCCACACTGGTTTAGAACTTTGATTTAAACAATCAATAAATTTTTCAGATTCAAAAATTTCATTCCCAGTCAACTTTTTATAACCATTTTTTTCTGCGTATTTTACATCAAAGAGTACTAAATCAACTAAATTTAAAATTTCTTCATAGCGTCCAATTCCAACACCAGCTGTATCTAGAGCAATATGAATATTTTCCTGTTTTAATAATCGCGAAAGTCCAATTAAAAAATCTACTTGCAAAAGTGGTTCTCCACCAGAAAAAGTCACACCACCATTATTTCTTTTAAAATACGGTTTAGACTTTAAAATCAACTTTAAAACATCATCTACGCTATACTCTTTTCCTGTTTTTTTCCACATTTCCGGATTATGACAAAATTTGCATCGCAAAGCACATCCTGAAAAAAACAAAACAGAACGAATCCCTGGACCATCTACAAGCCCAAATGTTTCAATAGAATCAATAAATCCAGTCATATTAAATTCTTTCATGGAAAGTTCTTGAAATTACCTCTTCTTGTTGTTTTCTAGTCAAGCGATTAAAACGAACAGCATAACCAGAAACACGAATCGTCAAAAGTGGATATTTAGAAGGATTATTCATCGCATCTATCAAAGTTTCACGATTTAAAACATTTACATTTAAATGATGAGCATTTTGAATAAAATAACCATCTAACAAAGAAACTAAATTTTCAATTTGTTCCTCTTTTGAATGACCTAAACTTGAAGGAATAATAGAAAATGTATTAGAAATACCATCACGACAACAACTAGTATAATCAAGTTTTGCAACAGAATTCAAAGCTGCAATTGCACCACTCATATCCCTTCCATGCATTGGATTAGCTCCTGGAGCAAAAGGCTCACCCTTTTTTCTTCCATCTGGTGATGATCCAGTTTTAGATCCATAAACAACATTAGAAGTAATAGTTAATACAGATAATGTAGGAACTGCTTCTCTATAACACGCATGACTTTGTAATTCATGATAAAACTTTTCCAAAACTTCTTTAGCTAAAGAATCTACTCTATCATCATCATTTCCATATTTAGGAAACTCTCCTTCAATTAGAAAATCTACAGCAATTCCAAGTTCATTTCTTACAGGACGTACTTTTGCATATTTTATTGCTGATAAAGAATCTGCAACAACAGACAAACCAGCCACACCATAAGCCATTAGTCTTCTCACTACTGTATCATGAAGAGCCATTTGACTGTATTCATAAGCATATTTATCATGCATATAGTGTATAACGTTCATAGCGTCACTATAAATAGTAGCTACTTTTTCAAGCATTTTAAAATATGCATCATGAACTTTATCATAATCTAAAATTTCATCTGTATTTTTGTCAAATCCTTCTATAACTAAATCATTTTTTACTTCATCTACTCCACCATTAATAGAATACAATAGTGCTTTAACTAAATTACAGCGAGCTCCAAAAAATTGCATATCACGACCTATTCTCATTGCAGACACACAACAAGCAATTGCATAATCTGATCCATATAATGGTCTCATTATATCATCATTTTCATATTGAATCGCATCAGTTTCAATACTCATTCGTGCACAGTATTTTTTAAAAGTTTCAGGTAAATATTCACTCCACAATACAGTCATATTTGGTTCTGGAGCAGGATCCAAATTTGTTAAAGTATGCAAAATACGATAACTTGTTTTTGTAACCAAACTTTCATTTTGTTCTGTCACACCACCAATAGATGCTGTTACCCAAGTTGGATCTCCAGAAAATAATTCGTCATAATCAGGTGTTCTTAAATGTCTAACTAAACGAAGTTTAATAACAAATTGATCAATAATTTCCTGAATTTCAGATTCTGTAATAAAGCCTGCTTTTAAATCTCTTTCAAAATATATATCAAAAAAAGCATCCACTCTGCCAAGACTCATAGCAGCTCCATTATTTTCTTTTACTGCAGCTAAATACCCAAAATAAGTCCATTGGACAGCTTCACGAGCATTTTTGGCTGGATTAGAAATATCAAATCCATAACGCTTCGCCATACTTTTAATTTCTTCTAAAGCACGAATTTGTCCTGAAACATCTTCTTTTAATTGAATTGTCTTTTCAGTCATTGGACTATCTAAAGCTTCAAAATCTTTTTTCTTTTGTTCAATTAAAAAATCAATTCCATACAAAGCAATTCTTCTATAATCGCCAATAATTCTTCCTCTACCATAAGCATCAGGAAGACCAGTTAAAAGCCCAACATGACGAGCTTTTTTAACACTAGTAGGATATGCATCAAAAACACCTTGATTATGAGTTTTACGATATTTATTAAAATAAGTATCCACATGCTCATTCAGTTTATACCCATAAGCATCAAGTTCTTGATAAACCATTCGAATACCACCATAAGGATTTACACTTCTTTTTAATGGTGCATCAGTTTGTAATCCTACAATGACATCATCTTGTTCATTGATATATCCTGCTTCAAAAGCATCAATAGCAGACATATGCTCAGTATCTATATCTAAGACTTTTTTTTCTAATTCTTCTTTTAACAAAGAAGTACATTTATTCCAAACAGATTTTGTTTTATCAGTAGTGCCTACCAAAAATTCTTCTGTTCCATCATATTTTTTGTAATTATTTAAAATGAAATCACTTACATTAATCTCTTTTGTCCAGATCCCATCTTGAAATAAATTCCATTCTTCTCTCATTTTTTATTCACTCCTAACTATAATAGTATAGCATGAATACATTTAAATATTGCCAAAAAGCATAACAATTTAACGTAAAGAATGTTCAAAATAATTATCATAAAATTACTATAAACTAATCACAAATGGAGAATCTTGTGAGCCATCACCTGAAATAATTTTAACATTTTTAGTAAGGTAAACGACTGGCAAAACCGAATTATTAGAAGCTGCATTTTCTCTTGAAATATTTCCATAAGAATCAACTACAAAAACACCACTTACACCACTCGAAGCTGCCATAGGCATCAACGTCCATAACCTAGAATATATGTCATAAATCCAATTATTTTCTCTACACCCTGAAACATTGCTCCATTTATATAATGAGGAATTTAAACATGTTTCTCTATCTAACGTTAATCCTCCGCTGGTTGCATATCCATAATCACTTGGATACATTAGTCCAACTTGACCTATCCAAGTAGTATTATGCTCTGCATTCCCTTGACAATATGTACCACTATTACAAATTTTTCCTGAATTTTCACTTCGTTCTAATTCATAGTATTCTTTAGAATTCTTATTATCTGCTACTTCTAATCCATTTGACCCTAAATTCCATACCGCAGGAGCTATCATATTTTTTAATTCTTCATTTAAACCATAAATTGTAAAATCACAATTTTTGGTAAGATTATTATTTCCAGCAAAACACTTTCCACTTTGTTTATTCCAATATAAAGATCCTCCAATTGATTCACTTTCATAGCCTGGATTTAGCACTTTCATTAGATCAGCTTGTTCCCAATCATTAATTCCTTGACCAACATTTATATTACTAGTAACACTATCCCACGAAATTAACATATCAGTTCCATTTATAATTTCGCCTCGAATAAGCTTAATCCTTGATTCCTTTTGTCCACTCCCATCATCTATATTGTTCATAATTCCAATAATTCTCCATAGAATTGGATCGTCCTTTGAATGTATTTTGGTACATTTCTTATTATATGTAGAACTTTTATTACATTGTTCCATTGTGCTATATTCTCGATAAGCAGTTCGACTAGTTGGTGTATCGTTATAATACCCATAATAAACATCATTTTCATACTTATCTCCTACATCAACATAGTTATTTGGATTTAATCCAATATATCTCATATTATGATCTACAGTCCCATCATCTTCTATAAGAGTTCCTTCTGGTGCTTTTGCTATGATATAATCTTTTGGATCTACTGGAGTTTGTTTTTTTTCAAAATATAAAGTGCATTTTACTCTAGAATTATTTTCTTTTTTATAAGTAGAATAATTTACTATTGCACTCCAAGTTTCGTCATTCCATGAAATAGTCACTCCATTTGTACAACTTGTTTTACTAGATAAAGTGTATCCACTATCTTTACTAGGTATGTCATAAGTTAGAATATCATCAACATAATAAGCGAAATAAAGGTCCCCTGGATCACTCACATTGCCTTCTATAAAATTAAAATTTTCTCGTGTTTCAAATATAGCAAATGATTGATAAAAGAATACTCCTACAATTAATAAAATACAGCAAATAGTAAACGATATTATACTTCTTTTTTTCTTATTTTTTTCTTTAAACTTTTCTAACTTCATAAAAAAACACCTTAGCTTTCTATGGTAATTTTAACATAAAATACCCCCCCCCCTGTCAAGTATTTTTATTTTTTAGATTGAATTAAAGTAATAGCGACAAGAATAAAAACTATCACAATTAGACCTATAATAATATAATTGACACTTTCAGGATTATTCACTGCATCATTAACTACAGCTGCAGTCAAAAAATAATCAGAACAATGTTCAATCTGAAATTCTACATACCCATTTTTTACATCAACATTATGAGCAATATATTCAATACCATCATTATCTGGATTATAATAATAAAGATATAAAGAATCTCCATTTTTAAATTTATCACTTACATTTATTCGAACCGTCGTTTTAAGTGGCAAAGCTCCATGATAATCAAAAGAAATGATCAATTTTTTTTGATCTACTTTATCAGTAATTCGATTTGCCCCATTAGTATCAGCATCTAAAGATAATCTTAAATCATCTGTTATATATAAACTATCTTCTACAGAAATTTCTTTTGACTTATCTTTTTCAAATTGCCAAGAATAACTTAAATCTCTTTCATAATCTTCTATTTTATAATAAAAATAATCTTTCGTTTCTGTTTTTTCAATTTTTGTCTTTTTATAAGCCACAGTATGATCTAAAAATCTTTCAAGTTCCACAGTTTTTATAGTATCTTTTTTATTTACAAAAAGGAAAGAAATAGAAATACCTGAAACAATAATTCCTAAAACTAAAAGAATACTAAATAATATATATTTATTTTGTTTTTTCATTTTTCTTTCCTTTCTATTCTTCTTTATTTTACAAGCTCACTAATTAGTATAGCAAGTGGTATCAAATTATATACAAATTTCATCATCATTACAAGCAAAATATTTCGATCATTTTTTACATACAAATAGCTAATTACAAGAGATGGCAAGAAATAACTAAGTAAGTTCATAATTGAAATAGTTGAACTACTAAAAATAAATGGTAATATTGTATATATTAACGAACTAATGAGAATAAACATTGTATTATTCTCAATGATCCCACTAATGGATTCTCTATATAAGACTTCTTCAGCTACAACCCCAAAAATCATTGCTTTAAATACAGCATAAAATGGCGATATTTGTGCCAAAGCTTGAATAGACTGAGTATTCTCATCAAGTTCTACTCCAGGAAAGAAAGTCATTCGAACAATTCCAAATATCAAATTTACTAAAAAGGATAATCCTATATAAATTATAATTAATTTCACTATTTTTTTCCAATTATATTTTTCTTTTAAATTTTTAAAATCCTTTTTTAAATCTTTATAATACAAAAAACAAATAAATCCTAAAAAGAAAATATCAAAAATAAGATACATAGCTTTCCCATTCATTAATGTAATTGTCTGAGCAAAAAACGCAGCCAATTTTGAATACATAAAATATAGTAAATAGATTCCCACTACTTTTAATAGTCTTTGACTTTGTTCCATAATTACACCACTCTCTATAATAAGAATAGCATAAATTTATAATTTTTAAATCTTTAAAAGTTAAATTGACAAAAAATTGACAAAGAAAAAGAATCATATTTCTATGATTCCCCGTTATTAACGGAACATTCTCCAAATCCAATCGAACATGTTTCTTCACCTCTCTTTATCCTACTACAAGTATATTACAAATATATAATAACATGAAAGTACTAAAATAACAAGTTGGCAAATAATTGACACTTTTTTTATAAAAAAAAGCATTTATGCCTCTTTTGCATAAACACTAGCTTTCTTTTTGTCTCTTCCTAATCTCTCAAAACGAACAATACCATCAATTTTAGCAAATAATGTATGGTCTTTTCCAATTCCAACATTAGTTCCTGGATAAATTTTTGTTCCTCTTTGACGATAGATAATACTTCCAGCAGTTACAAACTGTCCATCAGCAGCTTTTGCCCCTAATCTACGTCCTTCTGAGTCGCGACCATTTTGAGTAGAGGTTTGAGCTTTCTTATGAGCAAATCTTTGTAGATTTAAAATCATCATTTTCATTCTATTCATCCTCTCTAATTTTAATATTTTTTGGATAAGATTCTTGTAATTCAAACAATAAATGAATCATGTTTTGAATTAATTTTGTAGTAATCTCATCTTTTTTTAAAACAGTTAAAACAAAATCATTTTTATCTTCTATACTAATAGAGTTTTTATCAAAAGATAAAATTGCATTTACAGTTGTCGTCAAAATACTAGACACGCCAGCACAAACGATATCCTTACCGTAATCATCATATTCTGCATGACCTTTTAAAATAATTTGTTTTAAAAATTCCTGCTCTTTTTTTAAATGAATTGTTATCATTAGCCAACAATTTTTGTAATCGTAACTTTAGTATATGGTTGTCTATGACCTTGAGTTTTACGATATTTTTTCTTTGGACGATATTTAAAAACGATAATCTTTTTTTGTTTGCCATGTTTTTCTACCGTACCAACAACTTTTGCACCCTTCACTGTTGGGTTTCCAGCTTTTCCATTTACAAATAAAACATCTGTAAATTCAACAGTACTTCCTGCTTCATTTGATAATTTTTCAATATAAATTGTATCACCTTCTGAAACATAGTATTGCTTTCCACCTGTTACAAATATAGCTTTCATAACTACCTCCTTCTAAAATTTAAGACACGCTGCAAAAAGGTAAACAAATGTTTTTATAACCAATCACATGCGGTTTTATAAAAGCTAAAAGCTTTTCAAAACATATTTATTCTATCAAATTCCCAAAGCAGTGTCAAATTTATTCAAAAATTTTTTTTAAATTTAGTTAAACAATTATAAAAAAATCTCAATTTTTATTGATTTGTTGAGATTATTAAGTTTATTCAAAAGATACTCCTTCCCAAGAAGAATGAATTGGTTTATTTGCTGGGCATCTCCCATACATATAGCCAACCTCAGTATCTGCATTTTTAATAAAATTACTTCCATATACTATACTTGTTAAGTTTGAATTATAAGAAAACATACCTCCCATATTGATTACTTTTGAAGTATCAAAGCTACTTACATCTAAACTTGTTATGCCACTCATTCCTGAAAACATTTCACCCATATTGGTTACTTTTGATGTGTCAAAATTACTTACATTTAAGCTTGTTAAGCCACTCACTCCATTAAACATTCCATACATATCTGTTACATTTGCTGTATCAAAATTGCTTATATCTAAACTTGTCAAATTTTTCATTCCTAAAAACATAGAATTCATATCCGTTACATTTGTTGTATCAAAGTGTCTTAAATCTATACTTTTTAAACCTGCCATACCTATAAACATCTTACTCATATTTGTCACCATACTAGTATCCCAATTTTCTATCCCTTCAATAGTGGAGACAGTTGGTAGATCACTCCACTCTGTAGAACCATAGTGAATTTCATAAATAACTCCATAGTAAGAAGCTTTAGGATTTACTTTAATTTTTCCATCTGCTTGGATATATAATGTGTAGGATAAAGATTCACTTTCAAGATTATCTACAACATAATATCCTAACACTGATCTATCTTGAGATTCACTAAAATCGACTATTTCTACTGCATTTTCTATTGGATTCATTACACTTTGATAAATAACTTTTTTTACAACATATTTCTGGTTTTGAGTGTACAAATTATTGGCATAAATATTATCACATCCTTCACTTGGAACACAAGGTGCCACTACATCACTCATATCCATAGCTACCATCATATTTTTTGTATTTGGAGGAACTACATAACTACTACTTATGGTAATCTTACCCATATAACTTGCGTTCATTGCATCTTCCACTGTTGGGGTATTCTCATCCATCCATAATCTTAATTCAAATGTTTTTTCTT
>CAOJCV010000039.1 GCA_948432605.1 uncultured Mycoplasmatota bacterium
TCCTTATTTTTTACATTAAAATTATACCAAAAAATTCCCACAAGAGCAATTTTTTATTTTTATTTTTTACTTTTTCTTTCATTTTTAGCCTTTTCTTCAATTTTCAACATAATTTCAAAAGCTTTCTTATTACTATTCCAAATATGTGGAAAAGCTTTAAATAATCTTTTAGGATAACTTTTAAGACCTTTAGTTTTTTTCTTCATAATTTTTTCAAACATACCAGGAATTTTAGCTAACTTTTGATTTTTTAAATCCTCAACTATAATAATTCGATTTCTAAGTTGGTACGCCACAATACCAGAATAAATTAAATCAAGAATAAAAATAAGAAAAGAAATAATTGCCATAGCTATCAAATAACCGTTTTTAAATTGTAACAAAAAATCTTTAACCCAAGGATCGATCACATATAAGATAATAGGAGTCCCGATTCCAAATAAGATAGCATTTCGTAAACAAACTCTTCCTTTAATATTAAATTTTTCTTGACTATAATCCCACCATTTATTATGAAAGATTTTTTCTAAAACATAACTTGTAATATATTCTACAACAGAAGCAACAACCATTCCTAAAATAACAACATAAAAAATATAACTATAATTATTAGCAAAAGGCTTCAAACCATAAGCAATAGTTAAACTACCAACACCATATATAGGAATAATAGGCCCACACATAAATCCACGATTAGCAATTTTTTTATCCATAATCGCACAAGTTACCATTTCTACTACATAACCAATAATACTAAAAATAATAAACTTCATAAAAAATAACGATATTTGGTACATAAAAAAACCTTCTCTCTTATTTTATTATAGCATAGGTTACAAATTTTAAAGTAATAAATTTTTCTCGAAAACATAATATTAGTTAGAAAGCGAGTGAATTTTTATGATTAATAAACAAAGTGTTTGGTTTGTAACTCTATTTAGTTTAATCTTAGTTTTATCTATTTATTATGTTACCTTAAATGATTCTAATCTCCAAAATATTTTAGAAGACTTTAATAAAACAACTACGAACACCACTCCAGTAAATGTGAACATTGAAGAAAGCACACTTCTAACTTCTTTAAGAATTCAAGAAGATGAAAGTGTGTTAAAAGAGATGAATGATCTTCAATCTATTTTATTAGATGGTACAAAAACAAGCGAAGAAAAAAACAATGCTTATAACTCTCTTATGCAATTAAATCAAAAAAAAGGAGAAGAAGAAAAAATTGAAAAAAAGATTAAAGAGGAATTTGGATTAGAGAGTTTTGTAAAAATCAAAAAAGACACCATTAGTATTATAATTGCGTCAAAAGATCATTCTACAGCTGAAGCTAATAGTATAATTCGCTCAGTCCAAACACTATATGAAGAAAATAAATATATTACCGTAAAATTTCAAAACGCTTAAGGGGCAATCTCACTACTTCCACATAAACTACTAGAGAAGATATTTTAAGGGAAGTAGGTGATAAGATTGAACAAGAAAATATTAACAAACCGTGAACAAAAAATTTTTGAAATGTTAATTCAAAATTATACTACAAAAGACATTGCAAAAAGTTTAGATATTAGTGAAAAAACGGTTCGCAATCACATATCAAATACAATGCAAAAACTAAGTGTAAAAGGAAGAGCTAGTGCTGTTGTAGAACTAATACGTTTAGGAGAAATTAAAATTTAGAAAGTTTTTTACTTTCTTTTTTTGTCATGAAAATTATTTAATGTCATACATTTAATTAAGGTGATGTTTGTGATAAAAGAACATATAAAAAGAAAATTTATAATAACAACATTCGCACTTATAATATTTTTAGTAACAATGAGTTTTCCAAGTATAGAAGAGGAAATTAAAAATGTAACAATTTCATATACAAACGGTGATACTTCCCCTATTTATTTATTAGATGGGAATTCTTACGTAGCAAGGACTTCTATGGTTTTAGCACAAGAATCTACTTTAGATATGGCAAAAGAAATAATTGCAATTCTTACTATTGGTTCAAAAAATAGTACTTACATTCCAAATTTTTTTGAGCCCATTATTCCAAAAGATACTAAAATATTAAGCATCGATTTACAAGACAAAACATTAAAAATTAATTTCAGTAATGAATTTTTAAAAATTCCAAACGGTTTAGAAGAAAAAATGATAGAATGTTTAACCTTTTCACTAACAGAAATAAAAGGAATTAATGGTATCATGTTATTTGTAGATGGGAAAACATTAGAAAAAATTCCAAATAAAGATGCTCCTTTACCGCCAATCCTAACAAGAAACATTGGCGTTAATAAAGTATACAACCTAAATAGTTTAAAGAATGTTTCAAAAACTACAATCTATTATATGGCAAAAGAACAAGATACTACTTATTATGTCCCAGTAACCCTTCTTGATAACAACGAGAAAAGCAAAATTGAAGTTATTATTGAAAGATTAAAAAGCATGCCAATCCAAAAAACAAATTTAATGAGTTATTTAAATGCTTCAACAGAACTTACTAATTATGAAATATTAGAACAAGAAGTACTTCTAAGCTTTTCTCCTTTACTCTATGAAGGCCTTGCATCAAATGAAATTTTAGAAGAAGTAAAATATTCTATATCATTATCTATTAAAGATACATTAAATATAGACAAAGTAGTTTTTATAGAAAATTAAAAAATGTAAGAAAATCTTACATTTTTAATTTCAGTTCTTGAACATCCATTCTTAACGCATCAGTTCTAATTGCATTATTTGGAGTAGATATATTTCCTTTTTTAGGAACAATAATTTTTATCTTTCCATTTTCTTCCTGTATAAAATCAAGAAACATTGGATCTAATGTTGGAACATAAGGTACTATTAAATCAGAGTCTTTTTGAACATCACGAAATTTATTACCTCCTGAAACCACACGAGTTCCATCTATTCTATGACCATTGCTTACAAATTGAAGCCAAACAGTAGGTTGTAGAAGTGGCAATCCATATTGCTTACATAATACATTATGATACATAACATCTAAAGCCGCTTGATATCCAGGATGATTATTTGACATATATTTTAAATAAGTTCTCTCAGCATATACTTGATATTGACCACGACGAGAAACTTGAGAACATACAGTTCCACCATTCCACTTTTTACTATTTGCTCTTCCATTAATATTTGTTGCAACTGCAGTAGAATCTATATAACATGGTACACTTTTGCCATCTACCATAATTTTTTTAGATTCTGCACTTACTACTCCAACATAAACCATGAAGTCATTATAGCTAAGATTATAAGCCTCTAATACTGTAGATAATTTTTCTTCATTTGAAACTGTTGAAGATACATAAAACATTTTAGTTATCTCTTCTCTACTATTCCAATGAATTGCATATTTTGAAGAAGCTTCTATAATTTTTGCAACAAATAAATTATAATCTTGCTCATTCATATGATAATAATTTAAAACTTGTGGTAATATTTCACTTTCAACTAAATCAACTTTATTTAAAAATCTATCTCCAATAATATTACAAACAGCTTGTAATTGTTCTTTTAAGTAATTGTCTGCTAATTCACAACCATTTTGATAAAAATTAGCAAAAGAATTATATTGGTTTTCAAAAATATTCAAAATTTCACTATAATCTTGAAATAATCTACCTCTTAATTCATTCTTTAAATATGAATTTACCAAAGTATTTTCCACTTTAGGCTTTTCATCCACACCATTTGCTGATACATCATGAGGACTAACACTTGTAATTGCTAGAGTAAAAAGAATTCCATTCCTCATTCTGATCAAAAATTGTTTTTGTTTTTCAATCATATTTTCTTTCATAATAAGGCCCCCTTCTGGCACAACTTGTAAAGCTTATCATAACTTTTAAATAGAAGTCAATAGTAAAATTGTACTTTTTTACATAAAAACTCTTGAATTTATTATTTTTTTATATTATAATCGTTTTGTTATTGCAAATGTTCTGGTAGCTCAGCTGGATAGAGCAATCGCCTTCTAAGCGATCGGTCGTGAGTTCGAATCTCGCCCAGAACACCAGATAAGTTAATTTACCCTTGAAGAAGGGTTTTTTATTTCAGAAATAATTTTATCTATAAAAAATATATACATAAAAAAGGAAAATAAAATCTGTAATATTTTTCATAATAATTTTGAATCATCGCAAAAATTTACTAAAACAAATAAAATAATTAAAACAAAAAAACTAAATAATAGATTTTAGATTGCTTTAGAAACCTAAAAAGAAACATAATTCATACAACTACTGGAAATAAAAGATAAATGAAAAAATGAATTCTTTTAAAAAATTGACACATTTTCTTTACCATGCTATATTTGTTACACCGAAGAGCAAATCTCTTGTCAGGTCGACAGATGATTAGTGATTAAACTATTAAGTGTACTACTCTGTGCATCAAGTCATCTGGAAAAAGCCAACAAGGCTTTTTTTTATGGTAAAAATATTTTATAATCTAAAAAGAAAAGACAAGAATCTTGAAACATCATATTCCTTCTAACTGTCCCAGCAATAAAATCAGCGGCTTGAATTACAATACATTTTTTAGAATCACGATAACTTAACTCTAAAATCAAACTACATTTTAAAATAGGTTCTACAAAATGATTATAATTAAAATTAATAATACCATACAATAATTCTTCTACAATTCCTTCTTTTAATCCATAATATCCATTGCTTTTTGTCGATTGTTCATCTATTTCAAGAATTATTTTTAATGGTTTATAAGGATTAATTTTTTTATTTAAAATCAATTGGTTAATAATGTTCTTTATAAGTATGCGTATACAATAATCCATGTATCTTCCTTTAGAAGCAACATCTTTCATAATATATGGATAAACTTTTCTATTTTCTATAATAATAGCGACAGAAAAATATTTTTTTATATAATTCATAATCCAACGCCGATTACTAGCATTAATATTATAGTTCTTTAATTCAGGACATTTTTTATTACAGCTACATATATTTTGAAAGCAATAATCACATTGAAAATGTTTAATAATTTTTCTATACTGCACAATAAATTTATCTCTTTCATCTTTTGAAAAAAAAACTAAACCACCATAAACACAATAAGTTTCTTTTAAAGACAATTTACCAGAATCATCCAAACAAATATATATTACTTGCTGATTGCTTTTTTGCATATTTAAACCTCACCTTTGAAGAGTATATCAAAAAAGTTTAAAAAGAACGAATTTAAATTGGAATAAAAAAAGAAAAAAACTAGATATTCCTAGTTTTCTTCTTCTTTTTTTATGTGTAAAACATCTTCATTTTTATAGAATCCACATTTTGCACAAGCTCTATGAGGTCTTAATGCAGCTCCACATTTTGGACAAACAACAATTGCTCCCACTTCTTTTTTTAAATGAGTACGACGCATTCTTTTCTTTGTTTTACTAGTTCTTCTAAAAGGAACAGCAAATAATTGAAGGTTTAATTTCATAGTTTCACTCCTTTTCTTTATCAAGTAACCCCAGTAATGGAGCTAACCTTGGATCAATATTTTCATCACTTTCATTCCCAACAATTTTATAGCCATGAGAATCATCACTTTGCAACTCCTCAGACACCGTATAACTAATTGGGATTTCCAGTACAATATTCTCCCATAAAATTGTAAGAATATCAAGAGTATTTTGTGAATTTGTTGAAAATCTACTCCATATTTCACTTTCTTCATTTAATTTTTCTTCTAAAAGAATATGAAAGGGATAATCAACAGGAAGTAAAGTACGAGCATCTTCTAATAAAAAGATTCCTGAAGCTTCCATTTTAAGAACATAATCCTGTTCTAAATTCTGCTTAATTGAAAAATGTAAATTCAAATCTTTAATATCTAAAATTGGAGCCTTTTCATAAAAGCTTTTATCTAATAAAATATTATCTTCAAAATTAATTTCTCTTATAGCAACTTTTGTAAGATCCATAAGCCTCACCTTCACTTTAATACATTATATCTAATACCAATAAAATAAGCAACAACAAAATCATAGAAGTTTTAAACCATCTTCAGTTACTAAATAAACTTGATCTATCACTTCTTTAAGAAATTTTCGATCATGAGAAACACTTATAATAGTTCCCTTAAATTCTTTTAAAACTAGCCTTATTACTGGATTGGACAAAGGACTCACATTTCTAGTAGGTTCATCTAAAATTAAAACATTATATTTCTCTAAAACAAGATGAGCCAAAATTAATTTAGCTTTTTCTCCATTGCTTAAAGCACTAATATTTCCTTCCATTTCTTCTTTTGTAAACTTCATATTTCCAAGTAACATTCTACTCTTTGTAACACATTCTTTAGATTTATCTGTACATATAAAATCTAAAACCGAAGATTTACCCAAAATATCATTATAATTTTGGGGCATATAACCAACATGAATATCTTGTCGTGTTCTTAAAATTTCATAAATTTTTTTCAACAAAGTACTTTTACCAACACCATTTTTTCCAATAAAACAAAGATGAGTATTTCCAAAAACTTCTAAATGAATATTATGAACTAACACTTTATTACCTGTATTTAATTCATCCAAATCCATTGTTAATATGCATTTATCCTTAGGAAGAGCTGGAACATCAAAAGCAAATAAAATGCTCTCTTCAACATCTAGCTTTTCAGTTAAATTTAAATTCTCTAACTTTTTTTCTTGGCTTTTCAAACTATGCATTTTTTTCTTTAACAATTGAGCACCATGTGGATCACTTCTAGAAATAGTATTTTGACGATGTTCAACTTTTTGCATAATTTGATTTAACTTAGCTTGCTTTTTTTGATAATCATGAAATTCCTTACTTGCCATTTGATTTTGATGATCTATAAAATTCATCCATTGGGTTACATAAGTAGCATAATCTGCTTTAAGAAAAGTAGACCTACATTCCATTTTCTTTTTTACTTGCTCAAGATGTAAAACCATCGTAGCTGTTTGCTCTAATAAAGTTTCATCATGAGATACATACACTATTGGTTTTTCAGTTACATTCAAAAAATGTTCTAACCATTCTAATGTTTCAATATCTAAATCATTAGTTGGCTCATCAAGAAAAAAAATATCATATTCTAAAAGAAAAAGTTTTAAAAAATTTACTTTTACTTTTTCACCACCAGATAAAGTATTCATAGATTGATTTAGAATTTGATCGTTTTTAAAAAATAATTTTAAATATTTATAAAAAGAATTAATGTTTTCATAATAATCTACTTCATCACTAAATAAATAAGAAAAAACGGTTTGATTTAAAACTGACTCATTTAATGATTGTTCTAAATAACCTATTCGATAATTATAACTTTGAATACTTCCCTCTACCGATGCATACTCACAAATGCCTAAAATTGCTTTCAAAAGAGTAGACTTTCCATTTCCTTCTTCCCCAATAATTGCCAATTTATCTCCTTTATTCAAATGAAACGATAAATTTTTAACAAGAAATCTATCTTGTATTTTAATAGTTAAATTTTTAATATCTAACATTTATGCCTCCTTAATACTGGCATAAAAACTATGCCCTAATTATTTTTTAAAATTCTCATTTATATCACCTCTTTAAAATACTATTACAATTATTTTTCCTAACAATGACATTCAGGACTTTCACAAGTACAATTTGGATTATATCTATACTTCCATCAAGATTATTTCCTAATTGATCATTTGCTCTATAAGCATTATATAACTTTGACACAATTTATTATTCTTCATACACTCCCCAAAAATAAAAAAAACCCCGTTTATGGGGATGTTTACTTTTTTGGTAGCGAGAGAGGGGATCGAACCCCCGACCTTCCGGGTATGAACCGGACGCTCTAGCCAGCTGAGCTATCTCGCCATGAAAGAAAAGCAATATTAATATAGCATAGATTAAATCATTTGACAATAACAATTTTGCATTTTTTAAAAAGAAACCTATATCCAACGAGCTATCTTTATTTTTTTTGTAGAATTTTCTAAATAATTATCAAAAATATGAATAATACTTTCTACAATAGCCCGTAAAATATCTGTACAAGTTTTCTTAACTTTAACATGAACTATCTCTACTCTAAGTTCCTTTCGAAAAGAATAATCATCAATATATCTTCCTAAAACATAATCAATATCAGATATTCTTTTCACATCTTCACTATCATAAATATTTGCCTTAAAAATAAAATCCTTATAAACTCGTACTAATTTTGAACTAATATAATCTTCTTTTGTATAATCAAAATTAACAATACGATTAAAATTCGGGCAATAGTTTAACACATCCTTTTTATTCACTTCCACTATCATACTGCAACCCTACTTTCCTAACCTATCATAATTAAAGAATACAATATTTTGAAAAAAAATGCAAGAAAAACAAAACTATGATATAATACTTTCGAAGAATAGTTGGTGAAATAATGAAAAGAAAAAAATTAAAATTAAAGAAACAAGCTTACTATATTTTTGCTGGAATAGTTGGCATTTTTGTTGCAATAATATTAGGGGTTAATTTTTATAATGATTTAAAATATAAAGAATCAAATGAAGCCAAATTAATTACTATAGGCTATACTTTAGAGCAAGCCAAAAAAATTGAAGAAAAATTAACAAAAGAAGAAGTAGAAAAAATATTAAATATGGAAAAAAATGATAACATTCTTTCTTTAATAGAAGAAAAATACTTTTTAATGAAAAATTTAGATAACTATTTAGAATATATGAAAAAAGAAAGTGAAAAATCATTAACTGAAATAATAGCGATCGTAAATACTCACGCTAATAATAAATGGTATAGTAAAACATTTGAAACAAATATTGATTTAAAAGAACAAATGTTAGTCAACAAATTTTATGCTTTAAACGAAAATTATAATCCAGAAAATTTAAAAACACTTTCTTTACAATATGCATATGGAGAACCTGGAACTAACAAATTAATTGATTATGCATATGACAAATATATGGATTTATGGGAAGCAGCAAATGAAGCTGGATATTATTTAATGGTAAATTCAAGTTATCGTGATTATGAATCTCAAAAACAAACATATGAGTATTGTAAAGCTGCGAAAGGAGAAAGAAAAGCTGATGAGATTGCAGCTCACGTAGGACACTCTGAACATCAAACTGGTCTTGTAGTAGATATGACAAGCAAAAATGCACCAGAAGATTTTAAATTTAAAGAAAGCGAAGAATACAAATGGTTAAAAGAAAATGCACATAAATATGGTTTTATAGAACGATACCCAGAAGGAAAAACTTTCATAACAGGTTACAGTCCTGAATCTTGGCATTGGAGATATGTAGGAATCGATGCAGCTACAGTTATCTATAATGAAAATATAACCTATGACGAATACTACGCATATTACATAGAAAAATAGAGCTGTGTGCTCTATTCTTTTTTTAAAAAAATTAAATCAACTAGAAAATCTAATAATTCATTTTTATCCATATTCTCAGTTTTTACAGTAATCCAATAATCACAAATAAATAAATTCGCAACTATTCCTCCAAAACACCAAGATTCACTAACACCTTGATTTTCCTTTCCAATAGACATTTTAAATTTCTAAAAAAGAAACTCCATCACAATCAGTTATATAACTCTTTTGAAAAGAAAATTGGCTTGATAAATTTAAACTTTCGTACCACGGAGCTTCATTCTCTAAATTAAATTTATTAGCAAGCATTAAATTATCATAAGATAATTCTTGTTTTAGCTTATATTCTTTTTTATTTAATTCCAACCTATTTGAAAAAGATACGCCTTTAAATCCTCAATATTCTTTTTTTCATTACTTTGAAAACCCTAAAATAATCTTCTTGTAATAAATCATCAATGTAATTTAAATTTGAAGCTTTAACAATAAAAAACTTTTGAAATGCCAAATAAGCTTCTTCATAAAAATAAAAAAACATTCATCTTATCACCTTCATTTAATAAGAGTCATAAAAAAAGAAAAAGTTTCAAAAAAATAATTACTCAAAAAAACTACTTATGTGAACTGTCGAAAAAGAAGAATTTTCCAAAATATGATTTAATACATCAACTGTATCATCTATCATAACAAAATATTTTGAATCTAACTGAGGATATTTCTCTTGTATTTTAAAAATAGCCTTTAATTTATCTTCATTTTTTAAAGTCATAAAAACATTTTCTGGTAAAATATCGTAATTCTTTTTCAAAAAATTCTGTTTCTGTACCAATTCCATTTCATTCATTACTCTAGTTACTACATAAACCTTTCTCTTATCAAGTGTCTTTATAAAATCTTGCATTACTTTTATAGGGCGACAATCTTGATAACAATCTCCCTTTAAAACAGCTTTTGCCCATTCCTCATCATTTAAAGAATAATGATTGTAACAACCAAACTCTAATGGAGTTAATACCCCATCCACATCAAAAATACAAATTGTTTTATCATTTTTTAATAATTTTTTTATCTTACTTTCCAAAAAAATCCACCTACTTTCTAATTTAGAATACCATATTTTTCTTACTTTTTCGAGCTTTTATGATATAATTTTTTTATGTTCTAATAGCTCAGTTGGATAGAGCGTTGGCCTCCGGAGCCAAAGATCAGGGGTTCAACTCCCCTTTAGAACACCAGATTGATAGGAAACTCGAACTTTTAATTCGAGAGTAATAAATATTAACTAGAAGTACCGTCTAGTTTTTTTGTTATTTGAGAATGGAAGTGATGAGTTATGAAGGAAGTTAAGGAATTAGAGTTTGATAAGGAAGTCTTAAAAAGGATTGAAATGATATGTCGATTTGCTTGTGTTAAGCCTATTATTAAACAAGGAAGTATTATTAATATCAAAGGAACTAACATTGCTTATGTAAGTCCACATATTATAACAATCAAAAAGAATAATTATTTAATATTCAATGGAAGTGATACTTTATTTGTAAATGATTATTCTAAGAGTATTAAATTAAAAGATTTAGAAGTTCATATTAAAACAAATTAATTGTTTTAAAACTAGGCGTGCAAAA
>CAOJCV010000040.1 GCA_948432605.1 uncultured Mycoplasmatota bacterium
TTTAACGAGTTTAGATTTGAGTAATTTTAATACATCAAAAGTTACAAATATGAGTGGTATGTTTGGCTGGATGAGTAACTTAATCAATTTAAATATAAATAGTTTTGATGTATCAAATGTTACGGATATGGCTGGAATGTTTCGTGAAAGTAATAAATTATCAACCATTACTTATGGAGCAGATTTTATTCATAAAGAAAATGCTGTTATAGAGGATATGTTTTTAAATTGTCCCGCAAATAAACCAACGCATGAATCTTGGAATGGATTATTTTAATAAAAATGTATTGATTTTAAAATACATTTTTTTCTTTTAAATTTCCTTTTTTATTTCCTGTTTTACTTTTTCTATAGTATAATATTTGGAGTGATGCTTATGTATATAGAAGTTTTAATTGAAATAAAAAATAAACATGTTGATAAAACCTTTACTTATATGGTTCCTTCTAATTTGGTTATGGAAATAGAAATCGGAAAAAGAGTTTTGGTTCCTTTTGGACATCAAACTTTAGAAGGCTATATCACAAATATTTTACCATCTTCTTCTATTGATTCGCGAGAAATATTAGAAGTGATTGATAGTGAACCTGTTCTTACAAATGAAATGCTAGAAATTGGTGTTTTTTTAAAAGAAAAAACTTTGAGTAGCTTAAGTGCATGTTATTCTGTAATGCTTCCTCGGGCATTGAAAGCTAAAAAAGGAACTGAAATTAAAAAAAAATTGGAAACTTATTTAGTTCTTATGATACCATTGGAGGCTGCATTAAAAAAATGT
Source organism: uncultured Mycoplasmatota bacterium (assembly GCA_948432605.1). GTDB lineage: Bacteria > Bacillota_I > Bacilli_A > RF39 > UBA660 > Ventrenecus. The sequence goes on from CAOJCV010000040.1 coordinate 776, forward strand.
AAAAATGAATCTCAAAGAAAAGTTTTGGAATTGTTTTTTAATCGAGATAAAATTTTAAAAAAAGAGGCAACTATAATTAGTTCGAGTGTGAAGACTTTAATAAAAAATGAAATTTTAAAAGAAGTTTTTGAAGAGGCTTATCGTTATAAAATTGCTTCTCATTTAAAGGGTGAATTAAAAAAATTAACTAGTTTACAACAAGAAGCTTATCAAAAAATATATCAAGGATTTTATAAAGAAAGAGTTTTCTTACTTCATGGGGTTACTGGTTCTGGTAAAACCGAAATTTATTTTCATCTTATTAAGGATTGTTTGAATATGGGGAAATCTGCTTTGGTGCTAGTACCTGAAATTAGTATCACGTCTCAACTTGTTCATCGTTTTTCAGAAATTTTTCCAGAAAATATTGCTGTGTTGCACTCTAATTTATCGGATGGTGAAAAGTATGATGAATGGAGAAAAATTAGTAGAGGGGAAGTAAATATTGTTATTGGGGCCCGTAGTGCTATTTTTGCACCTTTGCAAAACATTGGAATTATTATTATGGATGAAGAACATTCTGATTCTTATAAACAAGAAAGTAATCCAAAATATCATGCTCTAGATGTAGCAAAAAAAAGAAGTGAGATTCATCATTGTCCTATTCTTTTAGGAAGTGCAACACCAACTCTTTCGTCTATGGCAAGAGCTTTAAAGCAAGTTTATACTTATGTTCCTTTACTAGAAAGGGCTAATGGTAAAGTTTTACCAACTTGTGAAATTGTTGATATGACAGAAGAAGTGGCTCAACGACATCCTATTTTAAGTCGGGAATTGGAATGCCGAATTATTGAAAAATTAAATAAGAAAGAACAAGTTTTATTACTTTTAAATCGAAGAGGGCATTCTACTACCATAACATGTTCTAATTGTGGTTTTACTTATCGCTGTCCTCATTGTGATATTTCTCTTACTTATCATAAGTCTTCTAATACAAATCGTTGTCATTATTGTGGATATACAGTTTTTAAAGAAGAAACATGTCCTAAATGTAAGGAAGATTCTTTAAATTATTATGGTCTTGGAACTGAAAAATTAGAGGATTATTTGAATGAAATATTTCCAACAGCCAAAATTGTGAGAATGGATCGTGATTCTACTTCAAATAAAGGAAGTTATGAAAAGATTATTCAAGATTTTTCAATGCATAAGTATGATATTATGCTTGGAACTCAAATGATTAGTAAAGGTCTTGATTTTCCACTCGTTTCTTTAGTTGGAATTTTAAATGCTGATGCATCTTTAAATATTCCTGAATTTAAAAGTAATGAAAAAACTTTTGATTTACTTTGTCAGGCTAGTGGAAGAGCTGGAAGAAAAAGTACTACTGGGGAAGTTATTATTCAAACATTTTATCCAAATAATTTTGTATTGAATTGTGTAAAAAATCAAGATTATTTTAAGTTTTATAAATTTGAAATGAATATTCGGAAGACTTTAAAATACCCACCTTTTTATTATCTTGTTCATTTGTCAATTAAAAGTAAAGATTATGAACTAGCTAAAATGGAATCTTTAAAAATAAAAAAATATCTTAGTTCACAAATTGATAGTGAAAGCATTATTTTGGGACCTACTACAGCGAATATGTTTTTAGTAAATAAAGTTTATCATTTTGAAATTTTGATTAAGTATCGTTTTGATAAAAAGTTATTGAAGGTTTTAAAAGAATTGGATGAACAATTTTTAATTTATAAAAATGTTACTCTTGATATAGAGTTTGAGGAGTAATCATTTTGTTTTTTTGTGAAATTGTAGTACAATTATTTTGGTGATGAAATTGAAAACAAAAGTTGTATTTATGGGAACTCCTGATTTTGCAGTTCCAGTTTTAAAAGGTTTAATAGAAAATTATGAAGTGGTTTTAGTAGTTACGCAACCAGATAAAAAAGTAGGTCGAAAACAAATTCTTACTCCATCTCCAGTTAAAGTTTTGGCACAGTCATATCAGATTCCAGTTTTTCAACCAGAAAAAATTCGCAATGAGTATGATGAAATAATTAAGGCTAGTCCTGATTTAATTATTACATGTGCTTATGGTCAAATCATTCCAGAAAGCGTTTTAAATATTCCAAAAATTGGTTCTTTTAATGTTCATGCTTCTTTGCTTCCAAAATATCGTGGGGGTGCTCCTATTCATAAATGTTTGATAAATGGAGATAAGCAAACAGGAATTACTATTATGTATATGGATAAAGGTATGGATACTGGAGATATGGTAAGTCAAGTTAAATATGATATTTTACCAACAGATAATGTAGGTATTTTACATGAAAAACTATCTGTTATGGGACGTGATTTGTTGCTTCTAACTTTACCAAGTATCATTGATGGAACTAATAAAAGAGAAAAACAAAATGAGAGTGAAGTATCTTATGCATATAATATTAAAAGAGAGGAAGAAAGAATTTCTTTTCAAAAGCATGGAGAAGCGATTATAAATCAGATTCGTGGTCTTAATCCATGGCCTCTTGCAAATATTTTAGTAAATAATGAGGAATATAAAATTTTAGAGGCTACTTTTGTTTCTAAACCTAATACTCAAGTTAATCAAGTTTGTGATGTTACAAAATCGAGTATTGGAATTGGGTGTGAAGATGGAATTATTTATATTACAAAACTTAAACCATTTGGGAAAAAAATTATGGATGTGAAAGATTTTTTAAATGGAGTTAAAAAAGATGAAGTTAGTTGTTGGAGGGTGAATGACAATGAATAACAATATAAAAATAACTGAAGAGTTAGAACTTATTTCAGATTATCTTGTAGCTTTGAGAAAAATTAGACAAAAGATGTTGATTATGGAAGCTAACTTAGAACGAGAAACTTTTAATTTGTGTAAAAAACCTTTTGGTAAACATTTGAATGTAAAGAAAATTCATGCATTACAAGATATAAAAACTTGCTATGCTTATCAAAATTATTTGATTTCGGCTTTAAAAGATAGTTTTAAAGAAAATTTGAAAACAATTCAATCGATATTTGATTTGGGCAAGACTGTTTCTTTTTTGATTACAAAAGAATCTTATAGACAGTATCAATTAAGTATGGAGGCATGTAAAGATTTAATTTTTCAAATGCGTTTGTTTAGTATTCCTGTTTTTGATTTTTTTAATAGTAAATTAGAAATGGTGCGTTTTAGGGAATCTGAATTATGTGCTAGATTAGAAAGTATGGAGAATTTTATTCGAAATATTTCTTTATCTTTTTCGTTTCAAAAATTAGAAGTTAATTTTGAAGAGTCATTAGACTATGCTTGTGCTAGAAATGTATTAGATGAATTTGATTCTTTAGGCGATATTTTACTTTTTTGTATTCAAAGTGGTTATGACTATGAATCTTATTATCAACTTTCATATACTTATGTTCAGATTACTTATTTTAATAATCAAGCAAAGCAATATATGAAAGAGACTTTGAAGAGCGAAGAGGACAATTTAAAGCAAAATGCAAATGATGTAATTGAACATAATTTATGTCATTCAGAAGTCTTAAATTTGTATTCTGAAGAACAATTATTTGCTTATCGTGATTTTGTTTTGGAGAGCATGAAATCTTCTTCGTGGAATCCTAGTAAAGCAAATCATGATTTATTAAAATTAAAAAGAATACATTCTGTTTTAGCAGATAGAGTTTCTCTTTAAGAACAAATTTAATTTGTTCTTTTTCTTATGTTGTAAGTTTCTTTATTCTGTGTCATAATATTTGTGGTGGTTTTTATGAATCTATATGGGCTAACAAGAGAAAAATTGGAATCTTATTTTGAATCGATTGGAGAAAAAAAGTTTAAAGCAACTCAAGTGTTTGAATGGCTGTATCAAAAAAGAGTTTTAACTTTTGAAAATATGACTAATATAAAAAAAGAAGTACAAGAAAAAATGAAGCAATCTTTTTCTCTTTTCTTACCAAATATTATAAATAGAGAAGTTGATATTGATACTGAAAAATATCTATTTGAACTTCAGGATAAAGAACATATTGAAGCTGTTTTAATGCGTCATGATTATGGTTTAAGTGTTTGTGTTTCTAGTCAAGTAGGTTGTAATATGGGTTGTCGATTTTGTGAATCGGGTCGTCTTAAGAAAGTGAGAAATTTGTTTTCTTATGAAATGGTAGGGCAAATTCTTAAAATTGAAGCTGAAATTCAAGAAAGAATTTCTTCTGTTGTAATTATGGGTATTGGAGAGCCTTTGGATAACTTTGAACAGGTGATGGATTTTATTAAAATTATTAATGATGCGAAGGGAATTAGTATTGGAGCGCGTCATATTACTTTGTCTACTTGTGGACTTATTCCTAAAATTCGTGAGTTACAACAATGTGGATTGCAAATTAATTTAGCAATTTCTCTTCATGCTTCAAATGATGTATTAAGAAATCAATTAATGCCTGTTAATAAAGCCTATCCTTTAAAAGAACTATTAAATACTTTAAAAGAATATATTCATGTTACAAATAGACGAGTTACAATAGAATATATTTTACTTCAAAATGTAAATGACTCAGTAGAAAATGCTAGGGAACTAGCAACTATTATTCGAGGTATGAATGTTTATGTTAATTTAATTCCATATAATGAAACAAATCATTTGGAATTTAAAAAAAGTGAGAAAAAAAGTATCGATTTGTTTTATGATACTTTGAAAAAAGAAAAAATAAATGTAACAGTAAGAAGAGAGTTTGGAAGTAAGATTTCAGCAGCGTGTGGACAATTAAGAAGTAAAAAAGAAAATATTTAATAGCTTTTTAAACGTAGTTCATTTTGATAGTCTAAGTAATAACTTAATACACCTAGAGTAGCATATTGGCTTTCTTTATATCCTTGTATATTTTTTAGTAAGAATTCTTCCCATTGTAATGCTTCTTTTAGACTAATTTTTGTTAGAATTTCTCCTTGTAATAAATATTCTCCATCTTCTTTTTTGGGAAAATAAATATTACGTGCTATATCTATTAGAGAAGATTCATTTTCTAAATAAGCATGATAATATCCATAGGCAAGATAATTTGGGATATAAGCTAAAACTGCTTTATAATCTGGATTTATTTTCATAAAATCATATGTTCTTCTAAAGCATTGATTAGCAAGTTTTCTTTGCCATAGTGTTTGATATTTTGGATCACTAAAAACTTGATTGGCTTTTTGTATCAGCACTTTTTTTTGATCTAAATTTATTTCAAAACTATTTTCTTTTTGTTTTATTCTTTTGGTATTAAATCGCGAATTCATACATAAATTTTGAATCATACATAAGATAAATAGTTTTTTATTTGCTTTATATTGAGCTAATATTCGATCAAGAATAATTTTATAATTTTCATTTGTTTCAATAATTTTAAAGTAATATTTTATTAAATTAGCTAATGCACTATCATTAGTTTCTTTTATGTGAATATTTGGAAATAATAGTTTTATTTTTTTTAATATTTCTTTTGCAATTCGATTATTTTCTTCATAATTTGTGTCTTCGTTAGAAGCTCCATATAGTTGTAATTCAATAATATTCATTTTTCAAACCCCTTTTTTGTTCTTTACTATAGCATATTTTTGTTCGTGTGTCTAGTATAAGTTTTTTATTCTTTTCTAATTTTACTGGGAATTTTAAAAAAAACCATGTATAATGTTTTTAGGTGATTGAATTATGAATAATGATAAATTTTTTTGGCATGTGTTTGGATCTCTTTTAATTATTTTTTATGCATCTTTTTTACTTTTATCTTCGATGTATCAATTTGGAGCTTTTAATACTCTTGTTACAGCTTTTTTTGGAATTTATGGTGTTATACATCTTGCTCTTGCTTTGGCTAATTATAATACAAAAGAATTTTCGCATTTTTTTCTAGGTGTGATTGGGATAATAAGTTTTTCCATTCTTTATTGCTCTAATATTTTAACATCAATTCGAGGCTGTTCTTTTTTCTTTTTCCTTTTTGCTTTGCTCACATGTTTTATTAAATTAAAGAAAGCTGATTATTTTCATGATCGAAAAAATATTCTATGGCGTATGGAGTTATCGTTCTTGTTTTTATATTTTTTAGCAACTATTTTGTTTTGTGTTAATTTAGTTCAAAAAGATAGTGTACTGACTTTATTGTTTGGTTTTTATATTCTTTTTATAGGCTCATTAGAGTTTATGGAAGCAATGGTATTTAATTTGAAAGGAAAATTGAAATGAAAATAGTAAACGACTTTAATGATTACCAAATATTAGATATGGCGAATGGTTTAAAATTGGAGCAATGGGGTAATATTTCTTTATGTAGACCTGATCCTCAAATTATTTGGAAAGAAGCACAGCAACCAGCTTTGTGGAAAGAAGTAGATGCCAAATATAATCGTAGTAATACTGGGGGAGGGGCATGGGAAATTAAAGGCTCTATTCCTAATAATTGGTTAATTTCTTATAGAGATATGGTTTTTAATTTAAAGTTAATGGGGTTTAAACATACTGGTTTATTTCCTGAACAAGCTTATAATTGGAATCTTTTAAGAGAAAAAATAAAAAATGAAAAGAGGAAAATTAAAGTTTTGAATTTATTCGCTTATACAGGAGGTGCTTCTGTTGCTGCTTTAATGGAACATGCTGAAGTTGTTCATGTGGATGCTTCAAGAGGGATGATTGATTGGGCAAAAGAGAATATAAAAAGTAATCATCTTGAAAATGAAACAATTCGCTTTTTAGTTGATGATGTTGTAAAATTTGTTCGTCGTGAAATTCGTCGAGGAAATAAGTATGATATTATTATTATGGATCCACCTAGCTTTGGTCGTGGAAGTAAAAATGAAGTATGGAATATTGAACGAGATTTATTTGATTTGGTGAAAGATTGTACTCTTTTACTTAGTGATCAGCCTGTTATGTTTTTAATTAATTCTTATAGTACAGGATTATCAAAAACGATTTTAGAAAATATTTTAAATATAACAGTGAATAAAAAATATCCTGGTGTTGTTTCTAGTGATGAGCTCGGTATTAAAATGAAGAATAGTGAGCTCTTATTGCCTTGTGGAATTTATGCAAGATGGGAAAATGAAAAGAGACCTTCGTAGTCTCTTATTTATTTGTTACAATTAGTTTAATTGCTGTTTTATTTTCACCATCAATTGTAATATCGTTGAAAGCCGGTATTATGATTAAGTTATCGCCACTAGGGGCAACAAAACCACGAGCGATCGCGACAGCTTTTATAGCTTGATTTAAGCTTCCAGCTCCTATAGTTTGGATTTCTACCTCGTGATTTTCACGATATATATTGGCGATTGCTCCAGCAACTTTGCTAGGATTTGATTTTGATGAAACTTTTAATATTTCCATTTTCTATAACCTCCATTAATACATAGTATGTTTGGAGTTTCTTTTTTATGTAAAAAATTAAGTAAAAAAAATACTACTGTAACATCAGTAGCATAAAAGCTAGGAAAAATCCTAAATTACAAATAATAAAAATTAAAATAGAAGCATTTGTATATCCAGCACGTTTTTGAAGCTTTAATTCTAATGCTTTTTCTTTTTCTTGGGCTATAAATTGTTGTTTTAAATACTCATCTTCTATTGAAATGATTTGTTGCATGTTTTTGCCAACGGCAATGGTTCTTTTCATATTGTCGTTTTTTTGTTCGTCTGATAAACTTTCTAAAAAAGCAATTTCATGATCATAATCTGAGACTATACGTTTATTTTGTTCATTTGTATAATCTCTATATTCTTTTGAATTTTTGATAAAATTTTCAAATTCTAAAACATTTTGTTGTTCAATTTCAGTCCACGGAGTAGGCTTAGTAAATAATTCGCCATATTTTTTTCTAGTTTCCATTTTGAATCACGCTTCCTATTTCTTTTAATGTAACCACACCATTTTTTTCTTTTAATTCATTGTAAAAATTAATTACTTGTTCTAAATTTGTTGTATCATAACGATACTTTTTATCAAATTCATCAATAAAGACAATGAATTCTTTTTCCATTTCTTTTTTTATTATAAGATCTTTAATTTTTGGAGACATTTTTTGTTCTTTTTGTTCTTCTTTTAGAATTTCTTCTGTTTGAACATATATTTTTATTATTTGAAATAAATCTTCAGCATTCAATTCTTTTTGAACTTTTATTCTAAAATTTTCATTGTATAACATTTCTGGTAAATAAAAATTACTAATGTCTACTTCTTCTGTGATGTCATTTTTTTTGTAAGTTAAAATAGTATTATTTAAAGTAAGGTTTTCCCTAAGACGTGGATTATAGTTCATCCATGCCTCTAAATACATTAAATTATCTTTCATTATATTCTCTGTCATGTCACACACCCTTATTCTGAAAATAGTATAACATGAAAAAAAGTAATTGAAAAGTCATTTACATTATTTTTATTCCTCGTTATAATAATTTTGTGATATATATGAAAGAAAAATTAAATAAAGAATTTATTATTAAATTGTCTCATTTGAAAAATGAACCAAGTTGGATGCTTGATTTTCGATTAAAATCATTTGAAGCTTTTTTGGAATTAGAAAATCCAGATTTTGGGCCAGAATTATCGTTTTCTTTTGATGATATTTTATATTATAAAAAGACAGAAAATAAAAAAGAAAATTGGGATGAAGTAGAAGAGACTACTTATCAGACGTTTTGTAAGTTGGGAGTTGTAGATGCTGAGAAAAAATATTTAGATGGTGTATCGAATCAATTAGAAAGTGAAGTTGTTTATCATAAAAATTTGACAGAAAAGGATATTATTTTTATGAGTACAGATGAAGCTTTGCAAAAGCATCCTGATCTTTTTCAAAAATATTTTAATTCTTTGGTAGATTATCGTGAAAATAAATATACTGCATTAAATGGGGCTTTGTGGAGTGGGGGTTCTTTTATTTATATTCCACCTAATACAAAATTAGATCGGCCTTTACAAAGTTATTTTCGAATTGATACAGAAGGTTTAGGACAATTTGAAAGAACCATTATTATTGTTGATGAAAATTCTAGTCTTTCCTACATTGAAGGATGTACTGCTAAAAGTTATGCAAAAAGTTCTTTGCACGCAGGGGTTGTTGAAATTTTTGTTTTAAAAAATGCGACTGTTCGTTATAGTACAATTCAAAATTGGAGTACTGATGTTTATAATTTGGTAACTAAAAGAGCTATTACTATGGAAGGTGCTAGAATGGAATGGGTGGATGGCAATATTGGAAGTGGTGTGACTATGAAATATCCTTCTGTTATTTTAAAAGGAGACTATTCTTCTGGAAATTGTATTAGTATTGCTTATGCTAAAAATAATCAAGTACTGGATGCTGGAGCTAAAATGATTCATATTGGAAAAAATACGAAAAGTAATATTTTGAATAAGTCTATTGCTTCTTTGGGGGGAGTAAGTAATTATCGTGGTCTTGTTAAAATTACTGAGCAGGCACTAAATGCTAAATCTACTGTAAAATGTGATACAATTTTATTAGATTCTGTTAGCAAAAGTGATACCTTTCCAAAAAATATTGTTTCAAATAATTCTAGTAGAATTGAGCATGAAGCTTCTGTATCACGAATGAGTGAAGAAAAATTATTTTATTTAGAGAGTAAAGGTCTCAGCGAAGATAGCGCTAAAGAACTGTTTATTTTAGGGTTTGTAGAAGATTTTAAAAAAGAACTCCCGATGGAATATGCTGTAGAATTAAATCGACTTTTAAAAGAAAATTCGTAAATGTGTTATGTAAAGATTATGTTTTTATTCAATTAAAAACATAATAAATGATAGAATGGGAAAGAATAAGGAGTTTGAATTTATGGAAAAGAACAGAAAATTAGTTTTAAGTATAC
>CAOJCV010000041.1 GCA_948432605.1 uncultured Mycoplasmatota bacterium
TAATATTGAAGATGGAAATGGAGAAAAGTCCTCTAGAATTAAAATCATTCGTGATAAGTCAATCGGTGCGTTTTCTTGGGATTCTTCTACTTCAAATATTAATGATGGGCGTGGTATTAATGAATGGAGTCAAGCTGATATCATGAAACTCTTAAATCCTGGATTTGAAAGCGAATCAGTGGGAGGAAGTTTGTTTTGGAATAAACAAAGTGGAACTTGTTATAATAATAAAAATAATGGCACTAAAAATTGTGATTTTCGCAATACTGGATTAAATGATTTTGCAAAGTCATTTATAGATACCGTAATATGGAAAATTGGTAGCAATACAAAAGAGACGTATAACAATGTCAATGCTTTTAAATTTTATGAATTTGAAAGAGGATCTTTTACAGGAAAAAGCTGTTCTAATACTATTTATTGTAATGATACTGTAGAAAGAACTACAACATGGATTGGCAATGTGGGATTGCCTCATCCTTCTGACTATGGTTTTGCAACAAATGGTGGTACTGAGACTAAAAGAGATTTATGCTTAAACACTTTATTGTATGATTGGGACTCATTTAAAGATTGCTATCAAAATAATTGGCTTTATAATTCACAGCAATATCAATGGACAATTAATCCAGGAAATTCCAATGAAGGTCGAAATTATTATATTTCTATTATTCGTACACATGGTGGGGTATCTTCTGGGGCTTGGGCTTATTGTGGTTATTTAGTTTTACCTACGCTTTATTTAAAATCAAATGTTCAAATTATAAATGGAGATGGAAGTTTTAATAATCCATTTGTTCTATCTATTTAATTTTATATGTAAAAAAGCCACACTTTCAAATGTGGTTTTCTTATGATTTAAATTATTCTTCTATTATTTTGATATCTGCTCCAACATTTGCAAGTTTTTCAATAATATGTTCATAACCTCTTAAAATATGCGATATTTCTGTTATTTTAGTTGTTCCACTTGCAATTAATCCTGCTATTACTAATGATGCTCCTGCTCTTAAATCACTTGCTACTACATCATTTCCAAACAACATAGTTTTTCCTTTTATATATGCTGTTTGATTTTTTATTTCAATATTTGAGCCCATTTGATTTAAAAATGGTACTTGTCCCATTCTATTTGAATAAATTGTTTCTTCTAATATACTCATTCCCTCACATTGAGTCATTAAAACACTTATAGGCTGTGCTAAATCTGTTGGAAATCCTGGATAAATTAATGTTGTAATGTTAAAAGGTTTTAATTTTTCAACCTTATTTAATATAATATTATTTTCTTCGATTTTTAAATCAACGCCGATTTCTTGAAGTTTAGAGATCAATGATATTAGGTGCTCTTTTATAACGTTTTCAATTATTAAATTTTTGCCTAATAATGCCCCTAATATTATATAAGTTCCTGCTTCTATTCTGTCTGGTATTACTTCAATAAATGAAGAATGCAAAAATTCGACTCCTTCAATTGTGATACGACTTGTTCCGGCTCCTATTATTTTTGCTCCCATATTATTTAAAAATGTTGCAACATTTACTATTTCTGGTTCTTTTGCCGCATTGTTGATAACTGTTTTTCCTTTTGCTTTCACTGAGGCTAGCATGATGTTTATTGTAGCACCTACACTAGCAAAATCTAAATATATTTTATTTCCTTTTAATTCTTCTGCATGAATAATGTATTTGTCTTGGTCTTCTGTTATAGTAGCACCTAAGGCTTCAAAACCTTTTAAATGAAAATCTATTTTTCTTTTTCCTATGTTGCATCCACCTGGAAAATAAATTTCAACATGCTTAAATTTACCTAATAAAGCTCCCATAAAATAATAACTTGCTCTTAGTTTACTTGATAATTCTTCTTTTATTACTTTATTTTCTAAATTACTTGCATCAATTTGCATTTTATTATTTTCTATTTGGACTTTCCCATTTAATAATTCAATAATTTCAATTAATGCATCTCGATCAGTTATTTCTGGAACATTGTCAATTGTTGAAATTTCATCACAAAGGATTGCTGCGGGTATTAATGCAACTGCACTATTTTTAGCTCCTGATATTTTGATAGACCCTGTTAATTCTTTTCCACCTTGAATTACTATTTTTTCCATTTTTACACGTCCTTTTTTCTTTACTATAACAAATTTTTTCTTTCTTTTAAAGCATTTCGACTCTTTATTTACAAATATGATGTATTCCTAAGTAAATTAATAAGATTAAACCAAAGATATTTGCTTTTTTTCCTAATTTTTCTACTGCTTTTTTACCAATTACCAAACCTACCCAAGTAAATAGGAAACTAACAATCGAAAATATAGTCATTGCAATAATTTTACTATTTGTAATTGCTGAAAGCCCTAACCCTGTAGAAAAGGCATCAATTGATACTCCAAAAGCAAATAAGAATATTCCTAAAAATGATAGATCTAAATTTATTTTCTCTTCTTTTTTTCTCATTTCTAAAGCTAAATTTCCAGCTATAAAAAGTAAAATACAGCCTAAAAAAAAGTTATGATTTAATGAAAAAAATTTAACTAATTTTTCACCTATTATATCTCCTAAAAAAGGCATTACAAAATGCATAATTCCCACAGTTGCACTTATTATTAATATTTTCTTTTTTTCTAAGCTATAAGTTCCTAATCCTAATGATAATGAAAAGGTATCCATGCTTAGTGCTACTGCAATTAATAGTATATTAAAAAGTTCTTTCATAAAGTATCTCCTAATTAACCTTATGAAAGAACTTACTTTTTTATGAAAAATATTTACTTAGTGTATCTTTTACATAAAAACTATAATTTATATCTTCTGTTTCTTCTTCTTTTGCTTCTAAAAGGCATAATGGAGGGAACATCACACACCACCAATTGTTTCCTATACCATTACCTAATGTGACTACTAAGGAATTATATTCTCCACTTGGATATTTTACTCCTTGATATTCTTTTTCTGGAAAGTAGTTTTTTCCAAAAGAAACTGTATTATTTTGTGTATATTTATTTACTGTGTTTCTAATATTTTTTATATTTTCTTCAATCAATTTTTTGGCTTCTTCACTATTTTTAGCTTGAATCATTAATTTATTTAATTCATTCTCTAAAGAATTTTTTACTTCTAATTTTAAAGTTTGATCTTCTATAGAATTACTATTTGCAATAACTCTAAAACGAATTGCATAATCTGGTATTAATATTTCTTCTTTATTTGTAAATCCATATATTAAAAATACCACAAATAAAATAGGAATTATTTTTTTCATTTTATCACCTATTTCATTTATGGTACTCTTCATTCTTTTTTATTCATTTTTTATTAAAAAAGTATATCTGTCTTTATTTGCTAAGTCTTTTTCTATAATACAAGTATATGTGGATAAGTATATTTTGGTTAATTCTTTGATTAAATTTCCTTGTTGATAACCTATTTCAAAGGCAATTAATTTTGGCTTTGCTTTTGTATTTTTTACTTTTTTTATGATTTCCTCATAAAAATATAAACCATCATTTATAGCAAAAATAGCATTTTGAGGCTCATAAGTGGTTTCAGCTCCAACTCTCTCTTTTTCCCCAACATATGGAGGATTTGAAATAATGCAGTCGTAGTGTTCATAACTAATATCTAACATACTTTTTTCTATAAAATTAATATCTACTTTGTTTATCTTTGCATTTTCTTTGGCAAGTGATAAAGCTTCTTTTGAAATATCCACGCTTGTTATATTACATTCTAAATTTTTTTTTAAGGCGATAGCAATACAGCCTGAACCTGTTCCTAACTCTAAGATACTGGGATTAGACATTTTTAATTCTTTTATTTTTTCGAGAGTTTTAGCTACTAAAAATTCTGTTTCAAATCTTGGAATTAAAGCTCTTTCATCTACTAATATTCTGGTATTTAAAAATTCAACATCGCCGATTAGATATTGCACAGGATAATTCTTGTTTAATTTTTCTATTATTTCCTTTATGTTATTTGGATATTTTTCTTTTAGTAACTTCCAGTCTAATTCACTTATATGATTTGGTTTCATTTAACGCTTTAATCCTCTTTTTCTAACGTCTTCTATAATGAACCCAAATACTTCTTCTCGATTATTGGCAGTGTTGTAAAAAGGGATTCCCATCTGTTGGCAATATGCGAATAAATCTTTGCTTGCTTGTAATCTCTCTTTAGCAAACTTTAATAATTCTTTGTCGTTTAAATCATAAGTCCAGTCATAATCTTTTTTATCATTTTTTCTTAGATTAGCCATGAATTTCTCAGCACTTATATTTTGTAGTCCTAGGGCGTACACAAGTGTATCACTATTTAAATAATATTGTTCTATTGCTTTTCTAGATATTTCAAATCCTTCGATAATGACGCCATATTCTCCTCTTGTTTGGTGTTTCTCTCCCCAAAATAGTAAATTTATATATTTTTGAAATGATTCGTTCTCTATTGCTGTATTCGTTTTAACTCCTAAATCGGGCCATACTTTTGCTAAAGTGTCTCTATGCATGTCTACATGTATTGATTTATATGGTAACTCTCTGGATATACGATTTGCCAAGATTGTTTTCCCGGCTCTTGACTCTCCAAATATAACTATATCTTTGTACTTCTTTTCCATAATAATGTTCCTTTCTTTTTATAAAAATATTGCCATGTAGATGGGATATGATATTACATTTTCTTTATAACCAAGATTTTTACTTGATAATTTTATTCCTTGTTTCACATTATAATTTTCCATAACTGATTTTAAAGATTTTGATTTTGTATTATCCGCTGATTTTACTTCTACTGCCGTTATTTTATCTTGAAATCGAATAAAGAAATCTATCTCTAATGTTGAGTTATGTTCAAAATAATACAGCTTTTTCTTGTTTTTGGCAAAGATATCTGCAATTATATTTTCATAAATTGCTCCTTTATATATCTCTATTCATTATATAACAGCATTCCCTTAAAATAAAGCATTTTTTTGAAAAAATTGAGATTTTCCAAAGGAATATTTGTACAAAAATCGAGATTTTTCATAGGAATATTTTTTAAAAATCGAGTTTTTTCAAAGGAATAATATTCAAAAACAGTAAAAATGTTTAAAAAAACAAATTCAGTTTTCTAAATTTGTTATTCTTCTCCCGCTAATTTTCTTTTTAAATCCTCTGTGATTAGAGCATCAATAACTGGTTCTAGATCTCCATCCATCACTCTGTCTAGGTTCATTACAGAAAATCCGATTCTATGGTCTGTTACTCTATTTTGTGGATAATTGTATGTTCTTATTTTTTCTGAACGATCTCCAGTACCTATTTTTGTTTTTCTTGTACTTCCTACTTCTTGTTCTTTTTGTTGTTGTAAATTATCGTACAATTTTATTTTTAAGAGTTTCATTGCTTTATCTTTATTTTTTAATTGACTTCTTTCATTTTGGCAAGTTACAACAGTATTTGTTGGTAAGTGTGTAATTCTTACTGCAGAATTTGATGTATTGACTGATTGTCCTCCGGCTCCACTAGAATGATATACATCTATTTTTAAATCACTTTCTTTTATTTCGATATCTACATCATCTACTTCTGGCATGACTAATACTGTTGCTGTTGAAGTGTGTACTCTTCCTTGTGTTTCTGTCACTGGCACTCTTTGTACTCTATGTGCTCCACTTTCGTATTTTAACTTACTATAAACATTTTCTCCTTTGATTGTACATTCTACTTGAGAAAATCCACCAGATGTACCTTCAAGCTCATGGTCTATTTCTATTTTCCAACCATTTTTCTCAGCATAGTAAGTATACATTCTTAATAAATCTCCTGCAAAAATATTTGCTTCATCTCCACCTGCTGCTCCACGGATTTCCATGATAACATTCTTTCCATCATTTTCATCTTTTGGAATTAATAATATTTCTAATTCTTCATTTAATTTTGTAATTTTATTTGAATTTTCTTCTATTTCTAACTCTGCCAACCCTTTAAAATCAGGATCTGCCACTAATGTTTTTGCCTCATTTAAATTGTTTTCGCAAAGCAATAATTCATTATATTTATCAACAATTTCTTTTAAATCACTTTGTTCTTTTGATAAAGTTTTTACTTTGTTAAAGTCTGACATAACTTCAGGTTTCATTAATTCTTCTGATAGTTCTTCATATCTTTTTTTTATTGTTTCTAGTTTATTTTTCATGTTACTGTCCTTTCTTTTTTTCTATGAAAGTCTCGCTACATATTCTCGTCGTCTTCGTCAATTACTACTAAATCTTTTAAATCATCTTCGCTTCTATCATCATCTACGTCATCCTCATCGTAATATGAGTCTTCAATTGGCATTTCATCTTCTGCATCTTTTTCTTCGCTTTCTACTTCGTCAAAATCGTCTTCTTCCTCTTCTATTACAACTTTTTCACTATGGCGAATACGTAAATCCCAGTATCCATCATCTAACATAATAAATTTTTGATCTATGGTTAATATTTCAAAAAAATCTGCTATATGATTTTCAAAGATGTCATCTCCAAGTTCTAATGTATCACAGATATCTTTAAATAAATCTGTTATTTTCATTTTTTTATTTGTTTCTTCTAGAATTAAATAAGCTATGTCATCATATCCCATTACTTCTAATTCTTCTTTTGGCATTTTTTTTAATCTTTTCATTTTTTTACATCCTTTCTGGTATTTCAATACTTAATAAATCTAACATGCTTTTTAATACATTATTAGATAATTTTAATAATAGGAGCCAATTTTCTTTTTTTTCTAAGTCCATCAAATTATTAATATGATTTTTTTCGTAAAATGCATTCATATTTACACACATTTCATATAAAAAGTTGGCTATTGTAGATGGAAGTTTATTTTTTGCAGCAAAATTTATTGTATTGTCTAGTTCTAATATTTTCATTCTAAGATCTCTATCTTCTTTATTATATATTTGTTCGTTAAAACTTTCTTTGTTTATAGTTTCTTTTTTTAAGATGCTTTCTATTCTTAAGTATGTATATAATAAATAAGGTCCTGTTTTTCCAATTACTTCTGAAAATTTTGCTATATCAAAAATATAGTCTTTTTCTCTATTATTTTGTAAATCAGCAAATTTTAATATTGCATTTACTATGATATCTAAGTCTTTTTCATTCATTGATTCATTTTTTTCATTTGATTTTAGAAAAACTTCTTTTACTTCTTTAAACAAAAAATCCAGCTTAGGACTATTTCCTGCTCTTGTTTTAAATGGTTTTCCATCACTGCCATTTACCGTTCCAAATCCTAAAAATTCAAATGAAGTATTGTTTGTATATCCTATTTTTTTACAAACTCTAAAAACTGTTTCAAAATGAAGCTCTTGTCTTTTATCTACTACATATATTATTTCATCAGGATTATACTTTTCTATTCGTTCATAAATTGTTCCTAGATCTGTTGTTCCATAAAGATAAGCTCCATCACTTTTTTCATATAAAAGTGGAGGTATTTCTTTGGTATCTGTATCTTCTTTAACTTCAATAATTTTTGCTCCTTCGCTTTTCTTTAATAATTTTTTTTCTATTAATATCGGTGTTAATTTTTCAATAAAGGGGTAAGCATCTGATTCCCCATTCCATACATCAAACGAAACTCCTAAGTAATCATAGATTCTTTTTATATCTCTTTGGGATATTTCTCTTATATTCTTAAAATAATCATTGTATTCTTTATTTCCATCTTGTAATTCTTTTGTTATGGAAGCACATATTTTTTTTATATCTTCGTTTTCTTTGCATAATCCACTTATTTTAGGATATATTTCTTCTAGTTTTTCTAATGTTATTTTATCTGGAGTAATCATTTCTTCTTTTAAGCCATAAATCACTTGTCCTATTTGTAATCCATAATCTCCTAAGTGTACATCAGATGTAACATCATGTCCTAAATACTTTAAGATTCTTTTTATTGATTCACCTACTATTGCACTTCTTAAATGCCCTACATGAAGAGGTTTGGCTATATTTGGTCCACCATAATCAATCACGATTTTTTTCTTTTCGGGTAATGTTATATTAAATTTTTCATTTATTATCATTAATTCTAGATTGTGATTAATATAATTATCATTCAAGGTAAAATTTATAAATCCAGGTGGTAGTAATTCTACTTTTTTTAATATTTGTTTTGTTTTTTCTTGTTTAAGCAAAGCATCAACAATTAATTTTCCTATCTCTAATGGACTTTTATGAAGGTTTTTGGCAAGTTTAAATAAGCCATCAAATTGATAATCGCACAAATCTTTTCTATTTGAGACAATAACTTCTAGATTTTCACATTCATATTTTAAACTATCTAAAGCTTCTTTTAATAATGATTCTATTTCTTTTACTATCATGGTTCCTCACCTTCTAACCACAGTGTTAATTCTGTAGCTGTATCATCTGTTTCAATGAAATAGGTTAATTCAATTACATTTTTATTCTTCAATAGATTAGCATACTCTACATGAACTTGCAAGTAGTATTGTTCTTTTTTTAACGTTATTTCACATTTTTCATTTTCAATATCTAAGAAAAATTCATATTCATCATTTGCTCTTATAAATTCTTTAGTATCTAAATTTATAGTATGTCTCATATTATCTAAATTAAATATTATATTGTTATCTTTTTTTTCATATGGAAGATCTTTTTGGTTTAAAATAATTTCTTCGCCTTTTTTTAATTGGAGATTTAAATTCATAATCCACCTCTTTTTCAACGGACTCATTATATCATAGTTTTTTTATTTGTAAATCGAGTAGAGAAAACTTTTCATTAAAATGAAGTAAAATTAAGTAAATTAATATTGGTAAACGAGAAATTACTTATTTAATTCCACGTCAAAAAGTGACGAATGGACGAAATTTTTAAAAATTAAAAAAGGAAACACTCGTCATAATGTTTATAAATAATAGGATTCTATGCCGTAGAAGAAAGTTCTTAAGTAAATCAGTAGATAAACAACTTTATCTAAATGATGAGGAATACAATTTTTTTTCTGAAATGTATTGGGATGAATATCAAGAGTATTTATTAAAAGAAGATTTTGAACAACCAATTGAAAAGCAAGAAATTGTAGTCAGTAATCTTAGTCGATTTACTTTATCAAAGGCGTGTTCTCAAGTATACGTATTAACATTAGTAACAGCTTGGACTGGAAGTTCATTTATCAATAGTTACGATGTGGTAGGTGCAAGAGTTGCAGATGCTAGTCTGACATCTGTAAGAAGTGCTCTAGTTACTGGTACAAATTATGCTAAAACTTATTCAATCCCTCAAACATTTAATAAAGGAAATTCAATATTAGTTTCTAATATTGAAAATTCAAAAGTTATTCTAACATTTACTACAACAAAAAGTGGAACAGCATACGGAAGTTATCAACATGCTGTTTTTAATATAACATAATTTGTAAGTAAACCATATACTATAGAGACTGGAGAATATTGAAACGTATTTAAATTTACTGGTACTACGAGAACAGTTTATGATAATGTATCAGGTTTAGATATTAGTTTAAATTTGATTTAGTGAGGTTGTAAGTTATGAAGTATGAGTTTGGAAATTATTTAGCAAGTTTAAGAAAAAAAGCAGGTTTGTCTCAAGATGAACTAGGTGAACAGTTAGGAATAGGGGGTAAATCAATTTCCAAATGGGAACGTGGTTTATCTTTTCCCAGAATTAAATTAATATATCAAATAAGCAAAATATTTAATGTAACTTGTGATGAAATATTGGAAAAAGTATGTTCTTAAAGAACTTGCTTTTTATTGTCATGAAAATTCGCCTGTTGGGTAGTGGCTATTCATAAAATGAACTGTTATTCTTGAAACAGAAAGAGAGAAAGAAAAGAGGAGATGGTACAATTGAAATATGTAAAATATTCAGTTATAATTTTGTTATTGGCTACTATAAGTAGTGTTTTTGTAAGTAATGCTTATTCTACAGAATATGTAGTTATTACTAGAGATTTAAAAGGAGGAGAGGAAGATTCTTCTGTTCCAAGAACTAAAGACGTTACAGGTCAACAAGTCGCGAAAATTATTTCAGCTTCAGTTGATGGTTGTGTCTTTTCATTAAGTCCTGGGTATGTTAATGCATCTGGAAATGTTGAGTCACCAATAAATTATGATAAAGGTTTAACTCCAGGTCACACATATAGATTATCTGCAGGATATGACAAAGGAAATTATTCATTATGGATTAAAAGAACAGACTTTTCTCTTATAAAAAGAAATGTTGGTGTTAACTGGGATCCAAATAATAGATATAATATCTAATCAAGAGATTAATTCTCTCTTTCAAAAAAATAGAGGTGGAAAGGTTGAAAATAAATAATTAAATTGTTGCACAGCAACGCCCCGC
>CAOJCV010000042.1 GCA_948432605.1 uncultured Mycoplasmatota bacterium
CTTTTATTTACTTACTTGGATGCCTTTTCTTTATTCAAACTATAATTTTATCCTGCATAAAGGAATTATATAATGATTTTAATGAATAAATATGATATACTAAGTTTGAATTTGGTCTGTAGTAAATAGAAAAAGTGAATAAAATAATATTACTATAAGATTGATTTATGTGAAAGGAAGATTTACAAATGAAAAAATTTGAGTATTTGATGGAGGATTGTGATATCTTTGGAGACCTAAGTATAGGAATATCTAAAAATCTTAGAAAAGATGCCGAAATTACAGATTATGCTGTTTTAAAAGGTGGAGTCGGATATCATATGAATGGAAAATTTAAAGGCTCTTGGGCAGAGTCCGCTGATGGAACTGCAATTCATCCAGAAGAAATTAGTGAGGAATATAAGCATTATGACTTTTATGATGAGGAAGGATCTATTAGACCATCTTTTTATTATTCAGATATTTTGATAAAAGATTGGAAGTCTTTAAAAAATAGGGATGGTGTAGTAGAAATAGTTGATGCAGAATTTCCTCAAAAAATTGCAAATGCTGATGAAATGGAATATTTAAATTTTCTTTATCGCAATGAAGAAATTATTACAAATGGAGAAGTTATTGACGGAGATCCAGTGTATGTTTTAAATGGAAAAAAATTTTTACGAATTCTTGGAAATCATAATAATGTGGGGAAGAAATTATCGAGTGGGGAAGAAATTGTTTTTAATGAGGCATATTGGGTAAAGTTTGAACCTATACTATGGTTAATAGATATTTCCAAAAAACTAGCGACTTCTAAAAAAATTCTTTTGCCTCCCAATGCACATGGATACTATCAAAATGGAGAGTTTGGAAGAGAATTACATTTTCATAATATAATAGGTCAAAATGAAAAACTTGAAACAAATGATTACGAGTTTAAAATGCATAATTTAGATATTTTAAGACAGGAAGTTCTTCTTAGATTTCCAATGTTTAGTCCTTTATTATTTGATTTAAAATTTGTTTCTAATGCAAATGTTTCCACGTTTGAAACTGATGGTAGAAATATCTTTTATAATCCTAATTTTATTTCTAATTCTTCTAATGAAGAAAAAAACTATATTTTATCTCATCAGTTATGTTATATAGCATTTAATTATATGGGAAAAGGAATCGGAAAGGAACCTAAAATTTGGAAAATGGCTGCTGATGCAGTTATTAATGCATTCTTAAGACAAGATGGTTTCACGTTGCCAAAAGATGCTGTTGATATTCCTGAAGCTATAGCTGTGAGTGCTGAAAAAATGTATGAAATTATCTTGAAAAAATCTAAAATGAATAATGGAGCATACTCAAATTCTACTGCTTTATCAACAAAAGCTACTTCACTAGAAGTTTCGAAATCTTCAAAAAAGGGAAGTTTGTTAAGTAGAATACATATTTTAAATAAAAAGGCAGCTGAAAGTAGTCAAGAGATGTATTCTTCTCAAGAAAATGAACGTCTTGCGAATGTCGTGAGTTCGTATGTTCAGTTAGGCGAAAAAGGTTTTTTTGAGCGAAATAGATTAGAACGTCAAAGAGCGATACTGCTACTTCAACAATATATTACAAATGATATGCACAAAAATGAAAATTTTCGTGTCTTTGATGGAAGAGGTACAGAGGTTCCAAACCCTACTTATTATGATGAGAACCGAATTATTGAGCAAAATGTATATTTAGAAACAGAAAATAATTTCCCATCATCGAGAAAATAAAAGTTATAAAAATTTTACAAGAAATATTATTTTTCCTATTAAAGCTTTTGCTGTTTATAAAATATTAACTGGATAATTGTCAAATAGTGTGTGTAGATACAAAAAAGTGATAATTATTGAAATAGTTAATGTGAATAGCATTAGCTATTTTTGTATGCCATGCATGGCATATATCTGGTGGGGAAGTTCAATACACGTGTAGGTATCGACAAAGTGTTAAAGCATCAGTCATGAGGCTTGGGGCTAAAAGAAGTGTTTTTTTGATTATAATAAAATTTATTTTTATCATTTATTTTCTATGGTTTAGGGCTTTTTGTTTTTATGTTATGTTTTTATCCTGAATTATAAAAAAAGATTTGACATATGTCCTTTTTTTTGCTAAAGTATTCGTAAGTTATTCTTAAGAAACGAATGGTGATTTTTTGGAACATTACTTCACAAATAGTCAAAATTTACGGAGCGAAATTCGTTCTATTTCCTATGAAAACAAAGGTCAAGTTTTCACTTTTTTTAGTGATTTAGGAGTTTTTTCTAAAGATAAAATTGATTTTGGAAGTCGACTTTTAGTAGATACTATTTTAGAAAATGAGAAAAGAAAGAATTTAGAATTTTTGGATGTTGGATGTGGTTATGGTTTTATTGGAATTACATTATCATTAATTCTTGATAGTTGTGTGGAAATGGTTGATGTTAATAAAAGAGCACTTCATTTATGTGAAAGAAATATAAAAGAAAATAAAATAAAAGGTAAATGCTATTTGAGTAATGTTTATGAAAATGTAGAAGGTAAATATGATTTTATTGTAACAAATCCTCCTATTAGAGCAGGAAAGGCTGTTGTTTTAGAAATTTTACTTGAAGCCAGAAATTATTTGAAAAAAGATGGAGTACTTTGGTTTGTTGTTCGAAAAGATCAAGGAGCAAAAAGTCTGATAAAAAATATTGAAACAGTTTATAATTGTGAGATTGTAAAAAAAGAAAAAGGTTTTTATGTTATTCTCGCAAAAATGCATTGACACTAAAATAGTTTGCTGTTAAAATTATAAATTGGTGACGTGTTATTTTTTGTGACTCGGAGTATATCCAAAAAAATATTTAGATGGGGTGAGATCGTGGCTTATAAATTAAAACAATGTGGAAACTACAGAACAAGAAGAAGCTTTTCAAAAAGCAAAAACACTATGGAATTGACTGATCTTTTGGAAATTCAAAAGAAAAGTTATCAAGAATTTTTAGAAAAGGGTATAGAAGAAGTTTTTAAAGAATTATTTCCAGTTGAGAGTTTTACTGGGAATGTAACTATTGATTTTGGAAATTATTCTTTTGATGAACCTAGATATTCTGTCAAGGAATCTAAAGAGAGAATGGTTAATTTTGCAGCTCCTTTAAAGGTAGAAGCTCGTGTATTTATACATGAAACTGGAGAAGTAAAAGAACAAGAAATTTTCCTTGGGGATATGCCTTTAATGACAGATGCTGGGACATTTATTATTAATGGTGCAGAACGTGTAATTGTATCTCAATTGGTTCGTAGTCCAAGTGTATATTTCAAACGTGAAATTGACAAGAATGGACGTCGTATCATAAGTGGAGAAATGATTCCAAATAAAGGTACATGGCTTGAATTTGAAACAGATGCAAGAGATGTAATTTATGTTCGTATTGATAGAACAAGAAAAGTTCCTATTACAACATTTTTAAGAGCTCTTGGGTTATCAAATAATGAAGATATTACAAGTGTATTTGGAGAAAATGATTTTTTAACTAATACTTTTGAAAAAGATAATACAAGAAATACAGATGAAGCTTTAATTGATATTTTTGAAAAATTAAGACCTGGAGAACCTGCAACATTAGATTCTGCAAAGAATCAATTGATTACAAGATTTTTTGATCATTTCCGTTATGATTTAGCTAAAGTTGGACGTTATAAATTTAATAAAAAATTAAACGTTTGTGATCGTTTAGTAGGTTGTACTTTAGCAGAAGATATTAAAGATGAAAATAAAAATGTTGTAGCTAAAAAAGGAACTTTAGTTACTAAAGAAGTTTTAGAAATTATTAAACCAATTTTTGCACAAGGTTTTGGACTTAAAAAAGTTACTATTCATGAAGAATTAGATCAATATGAAATGATTCAAGAAGTAAAAGTTTTTGATAAAACAAATCCTGATAAAATAATTAAAATCATTGGTGTTGATACAAGTGTTGAAGAACGTCGTCTTACTATTCCTGATATTTATGCAGCTATAAATTATTATTTGAATTTACATGATGGTATTGGTAATACTGATGAAATTGATAATCTTGGTAATCGTCGTGTTCGTCAAGTAGGGGAATTAATTGAAAATCAGTTCCGAGTTGGTATGGCACGTATGGAAAGAGTAATTCGTGAGCGAATGACTACTCAAGAAACTACTGATATTACTCCAAAATCTTTGATTAATATTCGCCCAGTTACTGCAGTGTTAAAAGAATTCTTTGGTAGTTCACAACTTTCTAAATTCATGGATCAAATTAATCCTATTGCTGAGCTAACTGATAAAAGACGTTTATCTAGTTTAGGACCTGGTGGTCTTTCTCGTGATCGTGCTGGAATGGATGTACGTGATGTAAATGCTAGCCATTATGGTCGTATTTGTCCTATTGAGTCTCCAGAAGGTCAAAACATCGGACTTATTACTTCTTTGTCTGGTTATGCTAAAGTAAATGAATATGGGTTTATTATGACTCCTTATCGAAAAGTTGTCGATGGAATTGTTCAAATGGATGATATTCATTATATGACTGCTGATGAAGAAGCTGATTACTATATTTCTCAAGCTAATATTCAACTTGGAGATAATAATGAAATTTTAGAAGATGAAGTTATTGTTCGTTTTAATGGTGATAATGTTATGGTTGCTCGTGAAAAAGTTAATTATGTTGACGTTTCGCCTAGTCAAGTTGTATCTATTACAACAAGCTGTATCCCATTCTTAAACTATGATGATGCGAATCGTACTCTTATGGGTTCTAATATGCAACGTCAAGCTGTTCCACTTTTAAAAGCAGAAGCTCCAATTGTTGGTACTGGAGTAGAATGTGTTGCTGCGAAATATTCTGGTAGTACTATTGTTGCAAAAGCGGATGGTGTTGTTCTATACGCAGATGCAAAGAAAATTATTGTCAAAAATGCGAAGGGTAAAGATACTTATTATTTAGCTGTTTACGAAGCAAATAATGCTGGTGCTTGTACAAATCATGTTCCTTTAGTTCGTAAAGGAGATAAAATTGAGGCTGGCCAAGTAATTGCTGATGGTCCAAGTACTGAAAAAGGTGAGCTTGCTCTTGGAAAAAATATGACAGTTGCGTTCATGACTTATAATGGATATAATTATGAAGATGCTGTTATTTTAAATGAACGTTTAGTAAAAGATGATGTTTATACATCTTTACATATTGAAATGTATGAAGTTGAATGTCGTGATACAAAATTAGGACCTGAAGAAATTACAAGAGATATTCCAAATGTCGGTGAGGAAGCTCGTAAAAATTTAGATTCTGAAGGTATTGTAAGAATTGGAACAGAAGTTAAAGAAGGAGATATTTTAGTTGGTAAAGTTACTCCAAAAGGTGTTCAAGAACTTACAAGTGAAGAAAAACTATTACATGCTATTTTTGGAGAAAAAACTCGTGAAGTAAGAGATACATCTTTAAAAGTAGAACATGGAGCAGCAGGTATTGTTCATGATGTTAAAGTTTATACAAAAGAAAATAGTGATGAACTTCCTGCTGGTGTATTTAAAATAATTCGTGTATATATTATTCAAAAACGTAAAATTCAAGTTGGAGATAAAATGAGTGGCCGTCATGGAAATAAGGGTGTTATTTCTTTGGTATTACCAGAAGAAGATATGCCATATTTACCTGATGGACGTCCAGTTGACGTTATGTTAAATCCACTAGGTGTTCCATCTCGTATGAATATTGGGCAAATTCTTGAAGTTCATTTAGGAATGGCTGGAAAAACTTTAGGTGTTCATTATGCTACTCCAGTATTTGATGGAGCAAATATTGAAGATATTCATGAAGAAATGAAAGAAGCTGGAATGAGTGAAGATGGAAAAGTAACACTTATTAATGGTCGTACTGGTGATGCTTTTGAAAATCCTGTCAATGTAGGTGTTATGTATATGGTTAAATTACATCACATGGTAGATGACAAATTACATGCTCGTGCAACAGGCCCATACAGTTTAGTTACTCAACAACCTTTAGGTGGTAAAGCTCAATTTGGTGGTCAACGTTTTGGAGAGATGGAAGTTTGGGCATTATATGCTTATGGTGCTGCTCATGTCCTACAAGAAATTCTTACTATTAAATCAGATGATGTTATTGGACGTGTTAAAGTTTATGAAGCTTTAGTAAAAGGTAAAACTGTAAATCAAGCTGGTGTACCAGAATCATTTAGAGTACTAATTAAAGAGTTCCAAGCATTAGGTTTAAATGTACAAATTATTAATAATGAAGATAGTGTTTTAGATTTAAAAGAAATTGAAGTAGAAGAAGAAAAAGAAGATTTAATTAAAATAGATGAAATTGATGTTGCAGATATTCGTGAAGAAACAATTACTCCAGATGGTGTTATAGAACATACTAGAGAAGAAATTGTGGAAGAAGAAGAGTTTGAAGAAGATTTAGATGATTTAGAATTTCCAGGTGATATTGAAATGGAAGAAATAGATGGGGATGGTGAGTTTTAATGATAGAAGTTAACAATTTTAAAGGAATTAAAGTAAGTCTTGCTAGTCCTGAACAAATTCGTTCATGGTCTTATGGAGAAGTAAAAAAACCAGAAACCATTAATTATAGAACATTGAAACCTGAAAGAGATGGACTATTTTGTGAAAAAATCTTTGGACCAACAAAGGATTATGAATGTTCTTGTGGAAAATATAAAAGATTACGTTATAAGAACGTAGTATGTGATAGATGTGGAGTTGAAGTTACAAAATCGAAAGTACGTCGTGAACGTATGGGACATATTGAACTTGCTTCTCCTTGTTCTCACATTTGGTTCTTTAAAGGTGTTCCATCTAAAATGGGTCTTGTACTTGACATGAGTCCAAGAGATTTAGAAGAAGTACTATATTTTGTAAGTTATGTCGTACTAGATCCTGGAAATGTTCCACTAGGTAAAAAACAAACTCTTTCTGATAAAGAATACCGTGCATATTATGAAAAATATGGAAATTCTTTTAAAGTTGGAATGGGTGCAGAAGCTATTAAAACTTTATTAAAAGATGTTGATATTGATGCAGAAGTTGCAACTGTTCGTGAAGAACTTGAAAATGCAACTGGACAAAAACGAATTCGTTTAGTAAAGCGTCTGGATTGCCTTGTGTCATTCCAAGAAAGTGGAAATCGTCCAGAATGGATGATCTTAGATGTCATTCCTGTTATTCCTCCTGATATTCGTCCGATGATTCAACTTGATGGTGGAAGATTTGCTACAAGTGATTTAAATGATTTATATCGTCGTATTATAAATCGTAATAATCGTTTAAAGAAATTGTTAGAACTTGGTGCTCCAACCATTATTGTTCAAAATGAAAAGCGTATGCTTCAAGAAGCTGTTGATAGTTTATTTGATAATGGACGTCGTGGTAGAAGCGTTTCAGGTGCTGGAAATAGACCTCTTAAATCTTTATCAAGTATGTTAAAGGGTAAACAAGGTCGTTTCCGTCAAAACTTGCTTGGTAAACGTGTTGACTATTCTGGTCGTAGTGTTATCGTAGTTGGGCCAAATCTTAAAATGTATCAATGTGGAATTCCTAAAGATATGGCTTTGGAATTATTTAAACCACATGTTATTCATGGTTTGGTAGAGCGTGGTCTTGCTCATAATATTAAAGGTGCTAAAAAGTTAATTGATACAAAAGATGATGTTGTATGGGATGTTGTAGAAGATGTTATAACAGAACATCCAGTAATGCTTAACCGTGCACCAACACTTCACCGTTTGGGTATTCAAGCTTTTGAACCAAAATTGGTGGGTGGTAAAGCAATTCGTTTGCATCCTTTGGTTTGTACAGGATTTAATGCAGACTTTGATGGAGACCAAATGGCAGTTCATGTGCCTCTTTCTGAAGAAGCAAAATCTGAAGCAAGATTATTAATGCTAGGTGCTCAAAATATTTTAAATCCAAAAGATGGAAAACCAATTGTTACTCCATCACAAGATATGGTATTAGGGAACTGTTATTTAACTCAAGAAAAAGCTTCAGAAGAACATGAGGGTAAAGTTTATAAAGATCCAAATGAAGTGTTGATGGCATATGCTCGTAAAGAAATTACCCTTCATACACGTATTGCACTTCCTGTTAAATCTTTTAAACATAAAATATTTACTGTTGAACAAATGGATAAGTATTTAGTAACTACTTGTGGTAAGATTATATTCAATGAAATTTTGCCTGATAGTTATCCTTATATTAATGAAGCAAGTAAAGAAAATATTGAAGGAATTACGCCTAATAAATTCTTCCTTCCAATGGGGACAAATATTAAAGAAGCTATTCAAGAAATGCCTCTTGTTAACCCATTTGTTAAAGGAAGCTTAAGTAAAATTATTTCTCAAATATTTAAACGTTATCATACAACTGAAACAAGTATTTTCTTGGATAAGTTAAAAGATTTAGGTTTTAAATATTCTACTATAGCTGGTGTTACTGTTTCAGCAGCGGATATTGTACCTTCTAAAACAAAACATGAAGTTATTGAAGAATCTAAATCTTTAGTTGATAAAGTAAATAAACAATTTAAACGTGGTATGATTACTGAAGAAGAACGTTATAACACTGTTATAGATATATGGACTAAAGCTAATGATAAAATTAAAGATGAATTAAAAAGTATGGCAGATGGAAATTTTGATAATCCATTATTCATGATGATGAACTCTGGAGCTCGTGGTAGTATTTCAAACTTCTCTCAATTAGCTGGTATGCGTGGACTTATGGCTAAGCCAGATGGTTCTACAATTGAAATTCCAGTTATGTCTAACTTCTCAGAAGGTCTTACTGTGTCTGAATTTTTCTTGTCAAGCCACGGTTCAAGAAAAGGATCTGCGGATACAGCACTTCGTACTGCAGACTCTGGATATTTAACTCGTCGTTTAGTTGAAGTTGTTCAAGATATTATAGTTAAAGAACACGATTGTGGTTCTATTCATGGTGTAGAAGTGAAAGATCTTTTAAATGATAAAGATGGAAGTGTTATTGAGTCTTTAGAAGAACGTATTTTAGGAAGATTTACTGCTCAAAAAGTAGTTCATCCTGAAACAAAAGCTGTTATTATTGAAAAAGGCGAATTAATTACTGAAAACATTGCTAAGAAAATTATTGATGCGGGTATTAAGTCTGTAGAAATAAGAAGTATTTTAACATGTAAAACTTCTAATGGTGTATGTCAAAAATGTTATGGTCGCAACCTTGCAACTGGTAATATTGTTGAAACAGGTGAAGCTGTTGGTATTATGGCTGCTCAATCTATTGGTGAACCAGGAACACAGTTAACCATGCGTACATTCCATTCAGGTGGAGTTGCTGGAGACGATATTACACAAGGTCTTCCTCGTGTTGAAGAATTATTTGAAGCACGTAATCCAAAAGGAAAAGCTACTATTTCTGAAATAAATGGTACAGTTACTTTAATTAAAGAAGATAATGGAAAACATCGTATTATTGTTGAAAACGATGTGGAAACTCGTGAGCATGTTACAAATTACAACATGAAAGTAAAAGTTATGGAAGGTGACAAAGTAAATGCTGGAGATAAGTTAACTGAAGGAGTTATTTCTCCAAAAGAATTGCTTGCTGTTACTGATCCAATTACTACTCAAGAGTATATTTTAAAAGAAATTCAAATGGTTTATAAATTACAAGGTGTTGATATTAATGACAAACACGTTGAAATTATTTGTAAACGTATGATTAATAAAGTTCGAATTGTTGATCCAGGAGACACTGATTTGGTAGAAGGTTTAAGTGTATCATTAAGAGAATTTACTGATGCTAATAAACCAATTATCTTATCTGGTAAGGTACCTGCTAAAGGTAGACCAATTATGTTAGGTATTACAAAAAGTTCTTTACAAACTGATTCATTCTTATCTGCTGCGTCTTTCCAAGAGACTACAAGAGTTCTTACCGATGCTGCAATTAAAGGTTCTGTAGATTATTTAAGAGGTTTAAAAGAAAATGTTATTATTGGTAAACTAATTCCAGCTGGAACAGGAGCTCACCAATACAGTGATATTGAATTAGAACTTCAAAAACAATTTATGGATAATGATGCAAGTGAGATATTGGAAAATACGTTAATGGATAATGATGAAGACGAAGATTTCTTATTAGAAGAAACAATAGAAAGTGGATAATTGTCAAATAGTGTGTGTAGATACAAAAAAGTGATAATTATTGAAATA
>CAOJCV010000043.1 GCA_948432605.1 uncultured Mycoplasmatota bacterium
TGTCAATATAACAACAATCCCTTGTATTTACTAACTTTTATACGATTTTAATTAAGACAGATTTTGAATCAAGCACGTCGGTTTTTGAGTCCAGCGCGTCTACCTATTTCGCCACAAAAGCATTTCAAAAGTATTATAGCATAAAATTTAAGTTTAGTGCAAAAAATTTTTTTAAATTATGCTTATACTTTATTTTATATTTTTGCTTCTTCTTTTTCTTTATAAATTGATGTAAAAAGTTCTGCTTGAGTTTCTAATTTTTCTTGCTTTTTTATTTTTGGCAAGTCTTCCAATGTAGCTAAACCAAAATAATCTAAAAACTCTTTTGTAGTTTTATATAAATTAGGATGCCCAGGCATAGTGCTCTTCCCTGCTTCTTTAATTAATCCTTTGGCAAGTAATTTTCGAACTGTATAATCTGAGGCTAATCCTCGCATTTCATCTATTTCAGCTCTTGTAATAGGAGCATTGTACGCAATAATTGCTAGTACTTCTAAAGCTGCTGGACTTAATGTTTCATTTTCAGGTGTCATTGTAAGTTTTTGATAAAAAAGGCGATGTTCTTCTTTTGTTGTAAGTTTAAATGTTTCTCCTAAAAAACGGATTCTTATACCTCGATTATCTTTTTCATATGATTGTTTTAATTTCAGTAATAATTCCTTTGATGTCTCCATATCAATTTCTAATATTTTACAAATTGACTCTAAAGTAACTCCTTCATCTCCTTGGACAAATAATAATCCTTCTAATACTCCTTCTAAATTCATTTTAACAAGCCTCCACTTCAATTTGTTTAAAATTTTCTTCTTGAAATAATCTTATTTCAGAAGATTTACTCATTTCTAAAATAGCTAAAAAAGTCGCTATGATATAATCTCTTGAAGGAATTTCAAATAACTCTTCAAAATAAACGTGCTTTTTTATTTTTAAAAAATCTCTAATTTTTATCACTCTATCTCCTACACTGATTTCTTTTCTGGTTATTTTTGTTTCTAAAGGTTCTTTATAGTGAATTCTAGCTTCTATATCTAATAATGATTTTACTAAATCTTCTACAGTAATGCCATCATTCACTAATTCAACTTCTCTCGCGTATTTTTTTAAATTCTCTGGCAATTTAGTAAATACTTGATTTCTCTTTTCTTCTAATCCACGCAACTCTTTAGAAATTTTTTTATATTTCTCATATTCAATGATTTTATTTTTTAAATCTTCTTCACTTGAAATATCAAATTCATCTTCGTTTGACTCTTCACTAGTTGTATGCCCGATTAGCTTTTTGCTTTTTAGATGAACTAGACTAGACGCCATTAAAAGAAATTCTCCTCCTAATTCGATATTTAAATGTTGTAAAGTTTTTATATAAGTTAGATATGATTCGATAATTTCACTCATATTCAGTTCATATACATCTAATTTTGTTTGATGTACTAAATGCAAGAGAAGATCCATCGGCCCATCAAAATTTTCTAAATGAATTGTGTATTCCATTATCCTCACCTTCTTCATTATACTAGAAAATAATGAATAAAAAAAGAAAAAACAACAAAATGATGATTTAGTTGTTTTTGATTTTCTTACCAAGAGACTCCATCCCAAGAAGAATGAGTTGGTTTGTTTGCTGGACACTGATAATACATATAATTTATATTAAGTTCAGAATTCTTGATAAAATTATTTCCATACACTATATTTGTTAAGTTACTATTATATTGAAACATATCCTGCATATTTGTGACATTTGATGTATCAAAACTACTTAGATCTAAATTACTTAAACTGTTTACTTTTCTAAACATTTCACTCATATTTGTCACATTTGAGGTATCAAAATCGCTTACATTTAAACTTGTTAAACTTTCCATAAAAGAAAACATACGATACATATTTGTGACTTTACTTGTATCAAAATGGGATAGATCAAGTTCTGTAAAATTACTTTGAGAAAACATTTCACTCATATCTGTTACCATACTAGTATCCCAATTTTCTATTCCTTCTATGATTGTATCTTTTGGAATATCATTCCATTCAAATGGAGTATATTCATGATTATAAATAAGTCCATAGTAAGAAGCTTTTGGATTTACTTTTACTTTTCCATCTGCTTGAATATATAAAGTATATGTTGAAGATTCACTTTCAAGATTATCTTTTACATAATATCCTAACACTGTTCCATCTTGTGATACACTAAAATCTACTATTTCTTCTGCATTTTCTATTGGATTCATTACACTTTGATAAATAACTTTTTTTACAACATATTTCTGATTTTGAGTATATAGATTATTGACATAAATATTGCCACATCCTTCACTTGGAGCACAAGTATTTTCTATAAAACCTAAATCCATAGCTAACATTACATTTTCTAAACCAGTTACTGATTTGTAACTACTACTTATAGTAATTTTACCCATATAATTTGCATTCATGACTTCATTTATGGTTCCAGTATTTTCGTCTAGCCATAATCTTAATTCAAATGTTTTAGATTCATTTGCTTTTAATACTCCTGTTGTTAATTTATATGCTTTTGTAGCTGACTCAATTACTTTTTCAGCATTTTCTTGTGTACTATCTAATGTACTTAAAAATAATTTATTCTCGTTATTTTTTAAGCTTGCTTTGACATATTGATCTGCAAGAATTTTATCTCCTGTACTTATTGTTTCTAAATTGATTACATAGCTTGCATTTTCAGTACAACTATTTTTAAGTGTAAAAGTATATGGAGTTAACTTCATTCCTTCTTCATCACTTATTGGATACGCATTTTCTAGTGCAATCGCATTTCCTTCTTCTAAAGTTACTTTAAAACATCCTGTTGTTATTATATTTGAGGTGCTTTGCTGTAATGTCACTTGCCATATGGCAAAACTCACTCCTACAGTAATTGCAATTGCTACTATTAAAATTCCTAATATTATTATGGTACTTTTTTTCTTCATTCTTCTCACTCTCTATTTTCTAAATTTAGCTTATTATTTTAAATTCTATTTAGCAATAAAATTTTTGTTTATTGTGAAGCTTTGACAATCTATTTTCATTTTTTCCTTTTCTATTAAATGAAAAAATTATTCGCAAAAATAACCTGATGCAAGTAATTCGAATGAAATTGTTTTAGCTTCTGTATCTTTAGAATAATATATTTCATTTTTAAAATAACGATTTAAACTACTAGAAAGAATATTTTTTAAATCAATTGTGACTGTAAATGTAAAGCCATTTCTTATTGGAACAAGCTCACTTTTTAAACCATTTGTATTATTATATACTCCATTTAATAATGTGTTTTCTTCTAGTATATTGACATAATCTGATGTTGTTGATTCAGTAAATGTATTACTTTCTTTTATTGAAAATAAATAAGTTTTATCCTCTTCTTTTTGAAATTCATAAACTAGCGTTTGATTTTCTTTTTTACAAGTTAATATAGGATTTCCAATGACATTTTCTCCTAATGGTACTGGAGGATAATCCTTCTCTTCTTTTTTTACTAATGCTACATAATAAGGCGTTTCATTGATATTTTGGATTCTTTCAAATAACATATTTGAAGTTGTGATAACTTCTTCACTTGGTACTTTAAATCTTTGTAATAATAATTTTTCCTCAGTATATAGTTCTATAAAATATTTGTTTTGCTCAAAAAAGTTTGTTTTTCCACCTTGGTTTAAAATTTGAAATTTTAAGTCATTTTCATTTATTTCAAAATTTTGAAATTGAAATTCTTCTACTTTTATTTTTAAATTATTTTTTAATTCATAATATTCTATTTCTTCGCTTTCTTTTCCTGGATCCACATTATTTACAATAGGGTCTTTTGGTTTATCTTTGATTGTTGGTAAACTTCCTTCTTGAATCCATGTACTTATATGTGGTAACAGGAAAATTCCTGCTATAAAAATAATTATCCAAATGATTGTAAAAATAGGACCATTTTCTTTTGTTTCTATTACTCCTATAGTTGTTGGCTCTAAAGGAGTATTTGATATTATAATTTCTTCTTTTTGTTTCTTTGCCATAGTATCACCCTTTGATTCTTTTTTATTATATCAAAAAAAGAAATAGAAATCTATTCCTTTTTAACTCTTTGGTTTGAATATTAAAGATAGTACAAAAGCAAATATTACAACGCTTGTAATTGCAGCCGAAGATTTTACTAATAGTCCACTGAATAAGCCTAATATTCCCATTTCTTTAAATCCTTCTACTGCTCCTAAATAAAGCATGTGTCCAAAATTTGAAATGATAACTGTTGCTCCAGCTCCACCCCATTCTATTAATTTAGAATAAATTCCAAAAAAGGAAAGAGCTGCTCCAAGCACTGTAAATGCTGATGTTATATGACCTGGAGTTAATTTTGTATTATCGAGTATTAATTCTGCTACTAAGCAGAACAACCCAGATAGTAAAAATGCATTTAAAAAGATCATTATGCCACCTCCAAACTTACAGCATGTGCGATAGATGGAATAGAAAGTTTTTGATTTACAAAGAATAAGTTATGTAATGATCCTGTTCCAATTATCAAAATTCTTTTTCCTTTTTTTTGTTTTAACACTTTATTAAATAAATATAATGGCAATGCTACTGGACCACTTGCTCCTGCATAAGTTTCTTCTTGACTTTTTAAATAAAGTTCACAACCTGCATCTAAATGATTTTTTAAGCGAATGCCATGATTCCTTTTTAAATATTCTCCTAATATCTTAGCGCCTATGCAACCTAAGTCACCAGTTAATATTAAATCGTAATAATCCACTGTTCGATTTAATTCTGTTAAATGAGATATTAATACTTTTGCTGCTGCTGGTGCCATTACAGCACCCATATGTGTTGCATCTGTAATTCCCATATCAACAATTGTTCCAATTGTATAACTTTCTATTTTTATTTTTGATGGTTCTTTTGTTAAAAGAGAGGCCACTGCACCAGTTGCAGTAAAGGTTGTTGTATTTGGTTTTGGTGCTCCATATTCGATTGGAAAACGAAATTGCTTTTCGGCTGCTAAATTATGAGAAGATGTTACGCAAAGCATATTTGATTTTTTCTTGCTTTCCATCATTTCTGAAGCTACGATAAGACTTTCAACAAACGATGCACATGCAGAATAAACACCTAAAAATGGAATATTATACGTACTTGCGGCATAGGATGATACACTTATTTGATTTGATAAATCTCCTGCCACTAATAAATCGATATCACTATGAAGTAAGTGATTTTTTTGAAGTAAATTTTCTACTACTACTTTTTGCATTTTTATTTCTGCTTGTTCAAATGTTTTTGTTTTGTAGTAATAATCGTCCATTGTTAAATCATAATTTTGAATACTTCCTCTTTTTTCCACAGGTCCAGCAATCGAAAATGCATCTTTTATGTATACATTATTCACTTTTTTACTAGCCATAAATGATCACTCCTAACACAGCCAAGAAAAATGCACTCACCATTCCGTATAATATGACACTTCCTGCTAATTTAAAGAAATTTGCACCCAGTCCTGTTATAAAGCCATCTTTTTTGTAATCTAATGCAGAACTTGTTACAGAATGAGCAAATCCTGTTGTTGGCAAAAATAATCCTGCTTTACATTTGCTTACCCAATTATCAAAAAATCCTAAAGCTGTTAAAAAGCAAGAAATTAATATAATTAAGATACAAAGCCAAGCATATGACTCTGTTACTTCCATTCCAAAGCTATTTTGAAATATTGTTACTACTACTTGTCCCATGAAGCCTATTGAACCACCTACTAAAAAGGCTATCACAGCATTTTTTAATTTTTTTTCTTTGGGAGTATATTGCTCCACTAATTTTTGATATTCTTCTTTATTCATAGTATCCTCCAATCCTATTATGAAAGAATGGGAAAAAAATTATACAAAAAAACTGTAGTTTTTTTAATTACAGTTTTTTATTTTTCTTTTGTCTTTAATGATTTAAACATTTTTTTCCATAGTTTTGAAGAAGAATAATTTAGTATTCCAACTTTATAAATGCGTAAACCATATTTAAATAAAATGAATGTAAAGATGCCTGTGATAGCTGCAGTGATTCCTAACTCTATTATAGAGATTTGACCTAGTATAAATAATACAGGTGATAATAGGAAGGATAGCATTGGTAAATATGATACCATTTTTATAAATAATGCTCCTTCAAATTGGCTCGCCATGATCGCTAAGTAATAACCTACCATAATAATCATCATAATTGGTGTTTGTAATTGTTGGAAGTCTTCAATACTTGTTGTCATAGACGCTAAGACACCTGCCATGATGGCATAAGAGACAAATGAGAAGACAAATAATAAAATAATAAATGGTAATCCTTGAATTAATGAAGATAAAATTCCTGTTTCTTTTACCATTTGTAGTATCTTACTAACAGAGCTTGTTACTTCTCCAGATACTAACCCGCCACCTCCATTTAATAGCCCTCTTATTATTAATGCTATTAATGTATATAAGATAAGCAATAATCCTTGTAACATTACAAAGGCTGTAGAAGCATATATTTTTGATAAGAAATGCACTTTTGGTGGAACATTTGAAATAATAATTTCCATACTTCTAGTTGTCTTCTCATCATTTACTTCTGCTCCAATCATTTGAACTAACATTAATATTAGAAAGAAGCATGGAAGAATAATTACTAAAATAACTCCTGTTGCAATTAAGTCTTTGTTTTCTGCATTTTCAATATCAGGATTTGTTGTAATTGATGTAATAGATACTGGAGTTGTTAGGGCTAGTATTTGTTCTTCACTTAATCCACTATTTGCGAATGCAATACTCTCTTTTAATGAAGTAATTGCTGAAGTTATTAACTGCTTACTAATTGTTCCTATGTCATCATAACTTATAATTTCTGCTTTCATATAATTTTGGTCGTCTTTTAAAAATTGAACTAAAATTGTTTCATTTTCTTTATCTAAATTTGTTTTTAAAGTTTCTATATCTTCTGTTGTTTGTTCTACTTTAAAATCTTTCATTTCTCCTAAAGAACTAGCTATGGATTCAAAACTTTGTTTGAAATAGTCATATCCATTTATGTCATCTTTTACTAAAATAGTAATCTGAGATTCAAAATCTCCACCAAAGAATGAAACTATACGATCTACATTTGTGATAACAATTAATAGAACTAATAAAAGGATGTTAACTGCTTTAAACCATTTTGTTTTAATTTTTTTATCTAAACTTTGTTTTGTTAAAAATTTTAATTTATCCTTCATAAGTTTCACCTACTTTACTTAAGAATATTTCATTTAATGTTGGATCTTCTACTCGAAATTCTAAAATATTTTTTCCTTTTTTTACAATTTCAAAAACATCATTAATTATTTCATCACTTTCTATTTTAATAACAAAACTATTTGCTTCTTCTTCTAATGAAACTACACCTTTGACACCTCTTACTTTTTCTACATCAAAGTCACCTATTATACGAATATTTTTTTTGCGATATTCTTTTTTTATTGTTTTTAAATCTCCAGATAATACACTTTTTCCTTTTACTAAAATTACTAATTTTTCGCAAAATAATTCGACATGCTCCATTCGGTGAGAAGAAAAGATAATACTACTTCCTCCTTTTTTAAACTCTTTTATAGCATTCATAAACATTTCAACATTAATTGGATCTAGCCCAGAAAATGGTTCATCTAAAATTAATAATTTCGGTTTATTAATTACTGCTGAAATAAATTGAACTTTTTGTTGATTTCCTTTTGCTTATCATGAATATTAATTGCTATTTTCTTTTTCTTTAATTTTTCTTTTTTTATATTCTTCTATATGAAAGCGTTTTAACCAAATATCAAGTTCTTCTAAAATCTCTTTTTCTTTCATTCCTTTTAATTTTCCATAATAGATCATTTGTTCTTCTACAGTCAGCTTTGTAAGTAAACTTCTTTCTTCAGTTAAAAAACCAATTTCATCGGTAATATCATAATCTATATTTTTGCCATTCAATGTGATACTTCCTTCTGTAGGATCTAACAGGCCAATAATCATACGAAATGTTGTGGTTTTTCCTGCTCCGTTTACTCCTAATAGACCAAAAATTTCGCCATCTTGTACTTCAAATGATAAATCATCAACGGCTTTATTTTGATCATAAAATTTTGTAACATGATTTACTTTTAACATATATTTTTCCTCCTTATATTTATTATACTTTGTTTTATTTTTAAAAACTAGTTTTTTTGGCTGCTTTTTTTATACTTCTTTTAAAATTTTCTTCATAAAAAGGTAATTGCTTTGAAGAAAGTTCTGTAATAATTAAGTCTTCGCATTTTTTTGAATTTTTTATGTCAGGAAAATAATAATTGGAGATAGATAACATTTGACTTAAATATTCTCTTTTTTCTTTTTCTTTTATATTCCATCTACTTATATCATCAGCTCTTCTTAATATTGCATCGATAAATGTTTTATTTAATTCTTCTAATTGATTTTGAGTTAAGTTCCACTTTTCGGACACTTTTTGGCTATTATAGCAAACATATAGTATGTCTAATATATTTGGTTTTATATTTCCTACTTGATTCATAATACTTCCTGGAGTATGACGATATGCATAATCTTTTCGATAAAACGCTAGTGCTTCTTTGGCTTTTAATAATAATGGATATGTAAAACCCACATCTTCATAAATATGATTTTCTAAAAAATAATAGTTTTCTATTAAATCGTGAGAAAAAACTTTATCCCAAACAGCTGGAGATTCAACTTGTATGTTACGAGGATATTTTAAATAATTACAAAATTTTGGATTTTCTTCTGGAGAGATATAAAATTCATTTAACACTCTGTTACTTGCGACACGATAAAAATTTCCAATTGCAATTTGCATATTATAATATTCTAAAGATTCGCAAAAATCATTATACATATTAATTGAAACAAAATCGTCTGAATCAACAAATCCTATATATTTTCCTTGAGCTACTTTAAGTCCTTCGTTTCTTGCACATGACACACCAAATTTATCTTTTAAATCGATGACTTTCATTTTATATGGATAGCATTTTTCATATTTCTTTAATATTGCTAAACTATTATCAGTACTATGATCATTTATTGCAATTACTTCAATACTTTTTTCTGTCTGATTTAAAACTGATTTTAAACAAGATTCTAAATATAGTTCTGTGTTATGAACTGGTATAATAATACTTATTTTTTTCATACAAATCCCCTTTTTTATAGGGCATATTATAAATCTTTTTTTTGTAAAAAGCAATCTATTTCATTTCCTATTTTTTAGAATTTTTAAATTTCTTTTTGAGATTTTTTTTCATAAGTTTAATCTAATTGTTCCTCAAATTCTACTACTCCCATGAAACGTTATCCCATGAAGAATGAGTTGGCTTATTCGCTGGGCAATTTAAAAACATATCTTGAATGAAAGCATTTTCTTTATGTATAAAATCTGCTCCATATATAATTGATGTAAGCTGAGAATTTTCCATAAACATATAACCCATATCCATTACATTACTTGTATCAAAGTTGCTTACATCTAAACTGGTTAGATTACTCAGTCCATAAAACATATGATTCATATTAACTACATTTCTTGTATCAAAATTACTTACATCTAAACTCGTTAAACTATTTAGTCCTTCAAACATACCACTCATATTCGTTACTTCGGATGTATCAATATTCTCTATTCCTTCAAATGCATATGTTGGATCTGTTTCTAACTCATATGCCGTAAAATAATATGAACCATTTTCA
>CAOJCV010000044.1 GCA_948432605.1 uncultured Mycoplasmatota bacterium
ATTTTGGCCTTATAGGCCATGTGAAAACCACGTCTTTTAGGCGTGGTTAGTTATTTTTGTTTTTATTAAGCCTTTATAGATCATAATTCTAGCTTTAAATCTCCGAAAAGATCGAAAACCAAAAGCAGTTCTTTTTAAAACTTTGATAAATTGTTATTTTTTTCAATAAAACCATTGTGATAGTCAGTATTGAAAGTATTTTTTATTAATGGAAGAAACTCTATTAAAGTAGTAAGAGAGGTTTTCATATCAGAAGAGATATTCAGGTAGTATTTTGTTAAATAAGATTTTAATAAATTAAATTTTTTTGCTTGTAAATTCAACTTTGACTATTGTTATTTATTTTGTTAAACTGTATTTATGATTTTTTTAGAAAGGAGTACTCATGTCAACATTTTTCTATTCTATTAAAACTTCTTTTATTTTGTTTCCTCTTGTAGCATTTTTTTTTACTTTGCCATATATGATACGACAATATCACAAATATGGATCAATTAATTCTTATCGTTCGATTATTATTTATTCATTTCTTTTATATTTAATGAGTGCTTATTTTTTAGTTATTTTACCTTTGCCAAGTATTGAAAGTGTATCAAGTATGACGAATCCTGCTTACAATTTGCAGCCTTTTCATTTTATTTCAGAAATATTACACAAAACTAATTTTCATGTTAGTGATTTTGCCACATATTTTCCCACACTTAAGAATCCTGTAGTGTATGAAGCTTTTTTTAATATTCTTTTAACGCTTCCTTTTGGAGTTTATTTACATTACTATTTTAAATGTAATTTTAAACAAACTTTCTTTTATAGTTTATGTTTCTCTTTATTTTTTGAACTTACTCAATTATCTGGATTGTATTTTATTTATCCAAGAAGTTATAGAGTATTTGATGTAGATGATTTAATTTTAAATACTTTTGGTGGTGTAGTAGGATATTTTTTTGGAAGCTTGTTTTTAAAATTTTTACCAAGTCGAGATGATATTGATAAAGTATCATTAGAAAAGGGTAAAAATGTGTCTTTTTTAAGAAGATCTTTGGCATTTTTCTTAGATTTACTTTTATTTTTGTTCTTCTTTTTGGCAATTCTTTTTTTGCTAAAAGAAAGGCTTACTGTTTTATTATTTGTCGTTTGTTATTTATTCATTTCTTTTATGTATTTTGTATTATTTCCTATTTTACTTAAAGGTCGAACATTAGGGATGAAATATTTAAAATTAAGATTTTTTTCTTCCAAAGATTCTATAAAATGGTATCAATATTTTCTTTATTATTTTACTTTAGTTTTTGAATATATTGTTTTACCTTTTATTATGTTATTTATCGGTTTTATATTATGGAAGAAAAATATATTTTCGGGTGAAATATATCATTATTATTTTATATCTATTTTATTTTTTCTATTTATGACTTTAATAATTTCTTTATTAAAGAGAATTTTTAAGATGAATTTTTTCTATGAAAGTATTTCTCGCTTAAAGGTCGAAAGTACAATTATAAGTAAATAAAATCTAATTTTATAAGACTCAAAAAAAATAATTTGAGTTTTTTATATATATAAAATTTTTATATTTTTTTCGTGTTTTAGTTCTTTTATAAAAATAGATGGATTTTTCTTTGGAATGATTAAGTAAATATAACTTTTGGTTCTTGTAAGTCCGACATAAAAAAGTCTTCTTTCTTCTTCTAAAGGGTAATCTAATTCTTGTTTTACTAACGATAGAATTTTCTCTTCTTTTTGTTTACTAGGCATACCATATGTACTGTTTTCTAAATTTAGAAATATTACAATATCACTTTCTAATCCTTTTGATTTATGAATAGTAAGATATTTTATTTTTCTATTTTTAAATTTTTCAAATTCGATATCATTATTTTTAGAAATTTTGAAATTAAGCTTTTTTGTATAATTTTTTAAATCAAAATTATTCCGACCAATTATTAAAATTTCTTTATTTTCAGGAATCATAGAAATTATTTTTTCTAATATATTATCTTTTGATTTATAAAATACAAGTATAATTGGTTTTTCTAAGTTTTTATTACTTACTAATTCTTTTTTTAGTTGATACGGATTTTTTAAAATGAAGTTTCCAGCAATTTTAATTAATTCGTTGCTGTTACGATAAGTTTTTTGTAATTTATATATTTTGGCATCTTTATAATAATCTTTAAAATGTAAAAATAAATGTAAATCGCATCCCGAGAAATGATAAATGGATTGATAATCATCTCCAACAACACATAAAGACGCATTGTTTTGTTTTACAATTTCTTCAATTAATTGAAATCTAGATAATGAAGTATCTTGAAATTCATCAATCATAATAAACTTATATGGTAATAAATATTTGTTTCTTTTTAACGCTTCTTTCGCTTTTTTCATCATGTCATCAAAATCAATACTTTCAGTGCTTTCTTTTTCAGATTCATAAAGTGTATAAATTGCATAAATAATTAGGAGTGAATCTTGATATTTTGGGAATTTAAAAAAATGTTTAAAATCTTTGAAATTCGGATAATTAGATTTCATTAGAGCAATAAACATTTGAATTGTTTTTTTATAATTTAAGAAATCTTTTGAAATTAAGATTTTTTTCCATGTTTTTTCGTTTTTGAATAATGTAAAAGAAAATTTTTTAAAAATTATTTTTTGAAGAGTTTTATTTCCAAAGCACATTGTTTCAAAAAATTCACTTATTACATCTTCTAGTAGAGTAGGACTGGCTATTGTATAGCTTTGGTTTGCTTTTTCTAATATTTTAAGAGCTAATTTATGAAAAGTAAAGATTGGAATTACTGTTTGACAATTGTTTAGAACATTTTGTTTAAGATTTGTTACTGCTTCATTTGTGAAAGAGATACAACAAATTTCTTCTGGCTTTAATATATTTTTTTCTAAAAGATATTTTATTTTTCCAATTAAAGTTAAAGTTTTTCCAGAGCCAGCCCCAGCGATTATAATTGAGTATTTTTTATTTTCTATGATGCATGCAAGTTGCTCTTTATCTAAATCATAACCATTTACATTTATTTTTTGCATATTTTTCCTCTCTTTTTTATTAAAGCAAAAGAAGGTATTCTCGTCAAATTTTATTTGGATATTTTGTCAAATTAAACATGTTTCTATACAAACTTTTTTTACACATGCTATAATATTTGTAAGGATGTGGTGATATGCAAAGGAAAAGTTATGCAATTATTGATAGTGTTTCATTAAGAGATAATATTAATGAAATTAAAACGAAATATAATGATTACGAATATTATTTTGGAGTAGTAAAAAATAATTGCTATCATCATGGTATCAAATGTGTTGTTGATATGGCTTTGGCTGGAATTAATTATTTTGCTGTATCGTCTTTGGAAGAAGCATTTGAAGTAAGAAAATATTTAAGCAATCATCCTATTTTATGTTTAGAACCTATTGATTTAAATTTTTTGGATGATGCAATTAATTCTGAAATTACTTTAACGATAGAATCTTTAGATTATTTAAAACAACTTATAGAATTAAATCCTTATGCTAATTTAAAAATTCATTTGAAAATTGATTCGGGAATGCATCGTTTAGGATTTACTGACAAAGATAGTTTTAATGAAGCAGTAAAATTGATTAATGATCATCCTAAGTTAATTTTAGAAGGAATTTATAGTCATTTTGCAACCAGTGGCATTACTGATTCTTATTGGGATTTTCAGGTAAATCGTTTTTTAGAAATTACTAAAGATATTGATTTAAAAAAGATTCCTATTGTTCATTTTGGAAGAAGTTTAACGCTTGTTAATCATCCTAAATTGTCTTTTTGTAATGGTATTCGTTTAGGTATAGTTATGTACGGTTTTTCTCAAAGTAAAAAAGATGGCAATACTATTAAAGATCGTTTAAGAAGATTTAAAAGAAGAAGATTACAAATGAAAAATCATTGTAGTGTGACAACTTTAGAAAATGATTTAAATTTAAAAAAGGTTTTTTCTTTATATAGTACTGTTATGAGTGTAAGAGAAGTGAAAAAAGATGATTTTATAGGGTATAATTGTCAAAAAATTTTAGAAGATGGTTATATTTTGACAATTCCTATTGGTTATGCAGATGGGGTTACAAAATCTTTTGATACAGTTTTTATTGATGGTAAATTTTATAAAATTGTTGCGGATTGTATGGATATGATTTTAGTTTTTAGTAAAGATAAAATTGCAATTCATACCAAAGTTGAGCTTATAGGTATT
Source organism: uncultured Mycoplasmatota bacterium (assembly GCA_948432605.1). Taxonomy (GTDB): domain Bacteria; phylum Bacillota_I; class Bacilli_A; order RF39; family UBA660; genus Ventrenecus. The sequence continues at coordinate 4,233 of CAOJCV010000044.1, forward strand.
AATAAGACAATAGAAAGCGTTTGTCGTTCTACTTCGAAAAATGCGTATCATTTACTTAATGATATTAGTAATAGGGTTGTAAGAATTCATGTTGATAAAGATGATAGAGAAGAAATATACTATTAGGAGGAATGTATGAAAGATTTTGAAATATTAATTTTAGGTAGTGATGCGAATGCTTATTATATGGCAAGATGTACTTATGAAGCATTTCATAAGAAAGCACATTTGATTGGTAAAAATAGACTTGCTTTTACTAAGTATTCAAATATTTTGTCGATAGAATATTATGATAATTTATGGGATGAAGAAGAATTTGTTCGTATTTTAAATGATTATGCTTCTCTGTATTCTTCAAAAATTTTAGTTATTAGTACAAATGAAACTTATTCTATTTTTCTTGCTAGAAATAGAAAAAATCTTTCAGATAATTTGGTTTTCTTTTCTCAAGATGAAAAATTATTACTTACTTTAACTAATAAAGAAAATTTTTATAAGACTTATAAAAAATCCTCATTGGCTTTTCCTGAAACCTATTACTTTGATGTTTTTAAAAATTCTATTGTTCCTAGTATGACTTATCCAATTATTGTAAAACCAGCAAATGTTGTAGAATATAATCATTTAGCATTTGATGGAAAAAATAAAATTTATAAAGTTGAGTCAGAAGAAGAACTTTTGGAAATTATTTCTAAAATTCAAAATGCTGGATATAAAGATCGTTTGATTTTACAAGAATTTATTCCAGGAGATGATTCATATCTTTATGATAGTGTTGTATATGTTGATCGTAAAGGGAAAGTAAAAGTTATCAGTTTTGCTGAAATAGGTATTCAAGAACGCAGTAAAAGTATGGTAGGAAATGCTGCCGCTTTAATCAATGGTCTTAATATTCATAATGGACCAGTGGAAGAAATGAAAAAAAATATTATTACATTTATGGAAAATTTAGGAATGAATGGCTTTTTTGAGTTTGATATGAAATATGATGAAAGAACAAATACTTTTAAAGTGTTAGAAATTAATGCCCGTCAAGGAAGATGTAGTTATTATATTTCGCCATTGGGGGCTAATCTGGTGGAAGTGATAGCAGAAGATTTAATTTTTAAAAATGAAATCAAATATCGTGATTTAAAAAATAAATGTTTGTTGTCTTTTGTTCCTAAAAACATTATAAGAAATTATGTTTCTAATTTTAAATTTAAAGAAGAAGCTTTAAAATTATGGAAGAAAAGAATTAGTCCAATGGAATGTAAGTTTGATAAAAATATAAAAAGGTTTTTAATGATAAAAAAAAGATTATGGCATTATAAAAAAGAGTATGAAAATAGTTATTGGAGAGAGTAGAGAATTTTTTTCAAAAAAATCAAAAAAAATTAGAAATTTGGTTGACAACTTTAAATGATTCTGGTAATATTTAAAGTGTCAATCAAGACAAGGGCGTTTAGCTCAGTTGGTTAGAGCATCTGCCTTACAAGCAGAGGGTCTGCGGTTCGAGTCCGTAAACGCCCACCATTTTATTTTTTTGCCGAAATGGCGTAATTGGTAGCGCAACTGACTTGTAATCAGTGGGTTGGGGGTTCAAGTCCCTCTTTCGGCACCAGTAAGCAATCTGTCCAGACTTTTATAGTTTAGGACTTAAATATATAAGTATCAATTTCAAATAAGAAGTTGGTACTTTTTAATTGTTTAAGTAAAGGAGGACAGATAAAATGGTAACTATTACAAAGAAAGAATTAGAAATTTATAACGAATTAAAAAACAAAATAGAATTTATATGTAGTTTTTGTAATACTACTCCTACTATTATTAATGGCAATATTAGGAAAGTTAATAAGACAAATTTAAACTACATAGAACCTCATAGAATTATTATTAAAGGTATTACATTTTTAGTCTTTAATTATTCTAATGAAATCTTTATTGAGAATTTATCTAATAGAATTAAATTGTCAGATTTAGAAACCTTTATTAAGCAATTAAACTAAATATAAGTATTTGTACCAACTTCTCTTTAAAATCGTCTTAAAATAGGCAAAAATGGTAATTATGTCTTGATTTTGCAATCAAAAAAATTGACACTTAAAGATTTTTATGGTATAGTAATCCTCAATTTAAGGGGGATATTTATGGAAAAGAAAGATTCTTTATTAATGTTAAAATATATGATATCTGAGGGATTTAATCCAAATAATTCTGAAAGAGTATTAGAACTATTACAATCAGCACCATTATCATTATCAAAAAATTTAACAGAATATAATCCATATTTATTATCTGACAAAGTAGTTTATTCAGAATTAGATGAATATGGCATTGATGGAGCACATGGTTATTTAGAAAATAGTGAAATTATGGTTCCTAAATCAATTTATAATGATAATCGCTTTTTACATTCCACATTAACACCAGTAAGAAGATTGTATCCAAAACATAGTTATGGTGCACCAACTATTGATGAATTTGGAACTGTTATCTTTTTCGAGGACTCATTAGTGGAAAAAACTAATGAAATCTATAATGCTATTAAGAATAGTTTAAATTTCAAAGATTTATATTTTGGATTTATTACAGAAATGTATCCACTAATAGATTATGGAGATCAAAGGTTAGTATATGTTTTCCATCAGTTAATGAATCAATCAGATGGTTACAAACTATCATACGAAACAATTAGTGAAGAAAATAAAAAACTATATTTAATTAAGAAAAAATAGAGGTGCAAGACATAAAACCTAATGTCTTTGTCGCCTCTTTTTTGATGAAGAATAAGAAAGGATTAAGTTTATGAATGAAGAAAAGAAAATAGCAGGAATTTATATTAGAGTCAGCACAGAAGATCAGGCTCGTGAAGGTTTTAGTTTACCAGAACAAGAAAAACGACTTCGTGCTATGTGTGAATTTAAGGGTTATGAAATTTATAAAATCTATAAAGATGCTGGAATAAGTGCAAAGACTGGAAATCATAGACCTGCATTTGAAGAATTAAAAGAAGATATTAAAAATAAGAAATGTAATACTATTGTTGTTTTAAAACTAGATAGATTAACTCGTAGTGTTTATGACTGGGAAAACATAATGAAATTTTTAGAAGAAAACAATGCTTATTTAGATTGTGCAAATGATGATATAAATACTACGAATGCTAATGGTAGAATGGTTGCTAGACTTTTAACTACTGTTTCACAAAATGAAATTGAAAGGACAAGTGAGAGAACTAAAATTGGTTTAGCAGGTGCTATAAAAGTTGGCAATATTCCAAATAAAGCACCATTCGGTTATAAGCATATAAATAAGAAACTCGTTATAGATCCACTTACAAAAGATGAAGTAATTAGAATATTTAATTTATATTATGAAGGAAATTCTTATCAAACTATTTCTAATATTTACAATGAAGAAAAGGTATTTGGAAAAACAAATTGGTGTGATAGTACCATTTTAAGAATACTAGAAAATGAAATCTATAAAGGCGATTATGTGCATGGAAAAAAGACAAATCATCCTACTTATTATGAAAATGTAGTTGAACCACTAGTATCAAAAGAGTTATGGGAAGAATGCCAAGTACAAAAGAGAAAGAACTCTAGAAATTATAAACGTGATAAAGAATATTTATTTTTACAAAAGTTAAGATGTCCTAAATGTAATCGTATTTTAGGTGGTAATGCAACAAGAAAGAAAAATGGGAAAGTCTATTATTACTATCAATGTAATACTTGTAAAATAACAATTAAAGAAATAAAAATAGAAGAAACTATTAAAACATTACTTGCTGATATTCTAGAATATGATAATGTTGTCAATGAATTCTTTTTACCAGTTTTAAAATCAAAACTAGAAAATCCAAAAGAAGAATTAAATAAGGAATTAAAAAGTTTAAACAAGAAAAAAGAAAGAATTAAAAAAGCATATATAGATTTATTATTTAATGAAGAAGAATTTAAAGAAGAAACAAAAATCATTGAAGAACAAGTTGAACTTATCAATTCAAAATTATTAGAAAACGAACAAGCAGAACAATTAAATTTTACTATTGATGATATACTTTTAAAAAGAGATATGGACTTTATTAATAAAGTAAAATTACCAATATCTTATTATGCTTTCAATGATAATTGGGATTTACTTGATAGAGAAATAAAAGCAGATATTATTATGAGATATGTAAGTGATATAGAACTTGAAATGATAAATAATAATTATGCAATTAAACAAGTTAATTTTAGAAGTACCTTTTATAGTGATTTTGAAGAATTATATAAGCAAGGTTATATTGATAAGAAAAGACCACTTACATATAACTTTAATGGAATATGTACTAACACCATTGTTAGATATAGTGAATACTTACCAATTAAGGAAGTTATGCAAAACTTGTATAGATTAAATGAATGTTACGAAGTTAATTTTTATAAAGGAACATATTATAAAGAAACTGAAAAATTAGATATGCTCCCCCTAAAAAATGGTGAAGTTCCAATTAGAATATTCCCATTACAAGATAATAACAATGGAAATGAAAATTGGGTATCAATGGGAATGCTTGCAACGAAGAATAACCCTAATGATATAAAAGTAAATATTAGAGATATATTTGAAACAATACCAGATAATGTTAATGAATAAAATTATGAGAACTTTTATTTACGAAGTTTATAAAAGGTACGAATAATTTTTAAGAGATAAAATAATAAGCAGTGCTTACTATTTAATCAATAGTCTTGTGTAGTTTTATTTCATTACGAAGTTTTGAAATATTACGAAATAAGACAGGTGGATTCTAAGGTTGCCTAAACCTTAGCCCCCAGATTTTGATATGAACGAAGTGAGATGTCAAAATCTATAGGGGGTTAGAGATTTCGTCAAAGCCAAAATAACCCTACTATAAATAGTAGGACTCTGTTCAAATAAAGGGGGAATAAAAAATATGAATGAAAAGGAAGAATTATCTTATTCATTACATTTAAGTAATGATAAAAATAAATCTAAAAAAGCAAGAAG
>CAOJCV010000045.1 GCA_948432605.1 uncultured Mycoplasmatota bacterium
TATAGTTTTTTTTACATTATAAAGAACGTAAAAATCATACCCGTAGCGCCTAAATAGTATTATTAAAAATTTTCTTCTATTGTTTATTAAAGCTCTTTACTGAAAAAATTTAAAAAAGAAACAATTCGTGTTATAATAGCACCTGAAGGAAGTGAAATCTATGGAATCAACAATCGCAGCAATATCTACAAACAATGTAGGAATAGGTGCAATAAACATCATTAGAGTTAGTGGCCCAGAAGCTATTAATATAGTAAGTAAAATTTTCTCTAACAATAAAATTTTAACAGCTTCAACTCACACTATACACTATGGATATATAAAAGAGAAAGAAAAAATAATAGACGAAGTTTTAGTAAATCTTATGAGAGCGCCAAAGAGTTATACAATGGAAGATGTTGTAGAAATTAATTGTCATGGAGGATTCACCACAACAAATAAAATTTTAGAATTACTATTAGTAAACGGAGCAGAATTAGCGGAACCTGGAGAATTTACTAAAAGAGCATTTTTAAATGGCAGAATAAATCTATTAGAAGCAGAAAGTGTCAGCGATATGTTGGAGGCCAAAACAGAAGCCCAGTCGAACATGGCATTAAGTGGATTAACTGGAAAAACAAGCATGTTAATAAAAGCGCTTCGAGAAAAAATGGTAGGACTATTAGCTAATATAGAAGTAAATATAGATTATCCAGAATATTTGGATGAACTTCAAGTGACAAAAGAAAGTATTACTCCAGTATTAGAATCTATAAAAAGGGAATTAGAAAATATCATTATAGAATCGAAAAACGGACAAATTATCAAAAATGGTATAAAAATTGCAATAATAGGGAGACCAAATGTTGGAAAAAGCTCATTATTAAATACATTATTAGAGGAAGAAAAGGCAATTGTTACAGATATATCAGGTACAACTAGAGATATTGTAGAAGGAAGCATAAATTATAAAAGCATTTTATTAACTTTTATTGACACTGCTGGAATAAGAGAAACAGATGATATAGTAGAAAAAATCGGCGTCGAAAAGAGTAAAAAAGTAATGCAAGAAGCTGATATCACAGTCTTAGTACTTAATAATAACGAGTCTTTAACAGAAGAAGAAAAAACACTTATCAACATTGTAGACAAACAAGAAGGATTAATTTTTATTAACAAAATAGACTTACAAAAGAAAATAGAGGAATTAAATGTAACGACAAAAGTTATAAAAGGGAGCTCTATAAAAAATCAAGGAATAGAAGAACTAAAAAATAATATTTTAGAAAAATTTCAAATAAAAGATTTAAGTAATAAAGATTTGACATATTTATCGAATACAAGGCAAATAAGTTTAGCTAAAAAAGCCTTACAAAGCATAGATAATGTTATACAAGAAAACAAAGCTAATGTCCCAGTAGACATGCTAGCTATAGATATAAAAATGGCTTGGGAAGATTTAGGAAAAATAATTGGTGAATATTATGAGTCAGAATTAGTAGATAATATTTTCGAAAGATTCTGCTTAGGAAAGTAGTGAAAACATGAAATATGAGGTAATAGTAGTTGGTGGAGGCCATGCTGGAATCGAAGCGTCTCACATCGCGGCTTTTAAAGGACATAAAACATTGTTGATAACAGGAAATATAAACAATATAGGAGATATGCCTTGCAATCCATCAATAGGCGGTACAGCAAAGGGGATAATAGTAAGAGAAATAGATGCCTTAGGTGGATTAATGGGCAAAATTGCTGATATTTCTCATTTTCAAATTAAAATGTTAAATAATTCAAAAGGACCAGCAGTTCGTTCATTAAGAGCTCAAGCTGATAAAATGACTTATCCACAAAATATGCAAGAAACGTTAAAAAATACAGAAAATCTAAGTATTTTAGAATCTTTAGTGGAAGACCTAATTATAGAAGACAATACAGTAAAAGGTGTAATATTAGAAGATGGTACAAAAATAATGTCAGATATTGTAATTCTTACAACAGGAACTTATTTAAAAGCTAATATTTTAATAGGATCTGAAAATACAGAAGGTGGTCCACATGGTGAAAGGCGAGTAAATTATTTAAGTGATAACTTAAAAAAATATGGATTAAAAATTCAAAGATTAAAAACAGGAACACCTCAACGTATTAAAGCATCTTCTATAGATTTTTCAAAAATGACAATAGAAAAAGGTGATGAAGAAGTTTGGACTTTTTCATGCGATAATAAGGCTTCTTATAATCCAAATGAACAACAAAATTGTTACCTAATTTATACAAATGAAAATACCCATAAAATAATTTTAGATAATTTAGATAAATCAGCAATGTATGGAGGATATGTTACAGGAATAGGCCCAAGATATTGTCCATCTATAGAAGATAAATTAGTAAGATTTAAAGATAAAGAAAGACATCAATTATTTTTAGAACCAGAAAGTATACATTATGATGATTATTATTTGCAAGGTTTTTCCACATCAATGCCAAGAGATATACAAGAAAAAATGGTTCATAGTTTAAATGGACTAGAAAAAGCAATTATAACAAAATATGCTTATGCAATAGAATATGATGCGATAGATCCTCTTCAAATATATCCATCTTTAGAATCAAAAGTAATAAATAACTTATATACAGCAGGCCAAATAAATGGTACGAGTGGATACGAAGAAGCTGCAGGTCAAGGATTAATTGCAGGTATAAATGCAAGTTTAAAATTAGAAAAAAAAGAACCATTAATATTAAAAAGAAATGATGCTTATATAGGTGTTTTAATAGATGATTTAGTAACAAAAGGGACAAATGAGCCTTATAGAATGCTGACAAGTCGAGCAGAGTTTCGTTTAATCCTTCGTCATGATAACGCTGATCTAAGATTAAGACAATATGCTCATGAAGTAGGAAGTATAACAGATTTACAATATCAGAATTACATAAATAAAATGCAAAAAATGAAAGAATGTGAAGAATTCTTAAAAAGTACAAAATTAAAAATAACAGAAGGAGTAAAACAAATTTTTGAAAGAGAAAATAAAATAGTGCCATCTAAAAGTAATTCTTTCTTTGAACTATTAAAACGTCCAGAAATTACAATAGATTTTTTAAGTATGTTTGAAGCAATACCTTTTGAAAAAGAAATAAAAGAAGAAATTGAAATTTATGCAAAATATGAAGGATATATAAAAAAGACATACAAAGAAGTTGAAAAAATGGAAAAATTAGAAGAAAAAAGAATTCCAATTGATATTGATTATAAAAAAATCAAAAACTTAGCTTCTGAAGCAAGACAAAAATTAGAGAAAATAAGACCATTATCTATTGGTCAAGCAGCAAGAATTAGTGGAGTAAATCCAAGTGATATTGCAATATTAAGTGTTTACTTAAAGAAAGAGTATAATAAAAATGAATAAAGAAGAATTATTAAAAGAAATAGAAAAATTAAACATTAAAATAAGTGAAGAACAACAAAATAAATTAGAAGAATATGCTAATTTTTTACTAGAGTATAATGAACACACAAACTTAACTGCAATAAAGCAAAAAAATGAAGTATATTTAAAGCATTTTTATGATTCATTAACTTTAACAAAAATAATTAATTTAAAAAATCAAAAACTATTAGATGTAGGAACAGGAGCTGGTTTTCCAGGATTAGTTTTAGGAATCATTTTTCCTGAATTACAAGTGACATTGCTAGACTCAAATAACAAAAAAACAGCTTTTTTAAAAGAATGCGTAAAAAAATGGAATCTAAAAAATATTGAAGTAATACATGAAAGAGCTGAAGAGTATGTAAGAAAAAATAGAGAAGTATTTGATATAGTTACATCAAGAGCTGTAGCAGAGCTTAGAATACTAGTAGAATTAAATATCCCTTGTTTAAAAGTAGATGGGTATTTTATAGCAATGAAAGGGAACATAAAAGACGAAGAAATAAATGCAAAACAAACAATAAATAAACTAAATTCAGAAGTAATTGAAAAGCAGGAATTTGAATTACCTTTTGATGGAGGCCATAGAACATTAATTAAAATTAAAAAAAAGGATATAACAAATCCTATTTATCCAAGAAATTATGACAAAATAAAAAAAAGAGCAATATAGGATTATTGAAAAAATAATCTTTTTTATATGTGAAAAACAAAAATTGAGCAAAAACCTAAAATAACAATTGCCAGAATTAAAAAAAATTGGTACAATAGATTATAGAAAATAGGCAGTAAGGGGCTGATTTTTGTGAATACAGAACAAAATATAATTCAAGTAGCGATTGAGGATATAATACCTAATCGTTTTCAACCACGTTTGGCATTTGATGAAGAAGGATTAAAAGAATTATCCGAATCAATAAGGCAACATGGAATTATTCAACCACTAGTTTTAAGGAGATTGGGCGATAAATTTGAAATAATTGCTGGAGAAAGAAGATTTAAAGCATCTACTATGGCTGGATTACGAAAAGTGCCAGCTATAATATCTAATATAGATGATGACAAGAGTGCAGAAATAGCATTAGTTGAAAATATTCAAAGAAGAAATTTGACGCCAATAGAAGAAGCAAAATCTTATAAAAATCTTTTAGATAGAGGATATATGACTCAAGAACAATTAGCAGAAAAAATGGGAGTAAGTCAAAGTTCTATTGCAAATAAACTTAGACTTTTAAATTTAGCACCAGAAGTTCAAGATGCCTTACTAGGGGAAAAAATAAGTGAACGTCATGCAAGGAGCTTATTAGCGTTAACAAAAGAAGAACAACCTGAATGGCTAAAAAAAATCTTAACTAAACGACTTACTGTAAGACAACTAGACTTAGAAATAAAAAAAGCGAAAGGAGATTCAGGTGCTACGGATGAGATACCTCTAGTTACTCCAACACCTGATGTAAATACAATTATGAACAATGCCTCTGATATAAATATTACACCAGAAAAAAAAGATTTATCTACCATAATGGAACCTATTGGAGAACAGCAAACATTAGCAATTGATCCTCCAATAGAAGAACAAAAAGAAATACCTAATAAATTCTTTAATTTCTTGGAAGATGAAGCAGCAAATATGGATATGGGAAAAATTTTTGCAACTCTAACAGAACCAAATATCGAGAAAAAAGAAGATGGAATAGAAATTTTAGATGATTTTGATTTATTTTCTCAAGCTTCAGAAGCTAAAGAAATCACATCCGAAGAAAAAACAGATGATACATTCATGCCATTCTTCTTTGAAAAAACAAATGAAAATAAAAACACAGAAAATACAATTGAAGAAATAAAATCGGAATCAAAAGAAGAAATATTTGATCCTATGGATGCAGTAATAAAATTAGATCCAAACTATGGTAAAATAATAGAAGAAGAACAAGGAATCGATCTAAAAACAGCAATAAATGAAGTGAGAGAATTAGTTTCAAGATTAGAACAAAAAGGATTCAATATTTCATTAGAGGAATTAGATATTACTGGAAATTATCAAATGACAATTAACATAAAAGAAAATAACGACTAGAAATTAGTCGTTTTCTTTTGACACAGGAGCTAAAGAAAGCTCAGTCCCCTTAACATAGTAAAACAAAATATTATTATCACTTGTTTTATCTTCTTTACCAGTAATTCCATCTCGAACAAGACCTACAACATTTTGGGGTTTTTCATACCAAACATTTTCTGTATCTTCTAAATATCCTTCCATAGTATCAAGCCATATATTTTTAGAATAATAGCTTGCAGTACCATCCACATTTTTAGCATCATCATTACCAACCCAAACAAGAGTTAAACAGTCAGGATTATATCCTACACTCCAAGAGTCAGTATCTGTTGTACCAGTTTTTAATGCATATTTTCTACTCATTCTAGAAGCTAAAGATAAAGCTGTTGGCGTAGTATAATCAGAAAATTTAGAATTGGTAGTATTAGTCATCATTTCATTTAAAATAAATACATCATTACTGTTTAAAACGTAATTATGTTTTGACTTATGTTCATATAAAACATTTCCATCCATATCTTCTACTTTTTCAATAAAATAAAGATCATGTTCATCTCCACCACTAGCTAAAGTAGTATAGCCATGAGCAAAATCAAGCATATTTAACTCACTAGTGCCAAGAGCAAGAGATGGATTTCCAGGAAGAGATTCAGAAATTCCTGTCAAACGAGCTGTATTAACTAAAGTATCAGTTCCTAAAAATAAATGGGTTTTAACAGCGTAAACATTATCAGAATAAGCAATAGCAGCAGCCATTGTAATATCTTGATTACCATAAATGTGATTGTAATTACTTGGCGAATAAATTTCATTATTAGTAAAATGGAAAGACGTTTCTTCACTTTTAAATGTAGAAGAAGAAGTAAGACCATTTTCTAACGCAGCATAATAAAGAAAAGGCTTCATAGCACTACCAACTTGTCGTTTAGAAGATAATGCACGATTATACTGACTTTTAGCATAATTGATTCCACCAGTTAAAGCAAGAACTGCTCCAGTATTAGGATCAACCATAACACTAGCTACTTGAAGTTCATCTTGATTGTCCATATAACGAAGAATAGATTCTTCCATTTTTTCTTGTGCTTTTTTATCAAAAGTAGTATATATTTTAAGACCACCAGAATCAATAAGAGAAGTAGGAACTGATTTTATAGAATGCAGTTCGTTTAAAACAGCATCTTGATAATATAAAATCATTTGTGAATTATTCTTAGTACGTTTTCCATAAATAGGAATTTTTTCTTTAAATAAACCATCATATTCTTCTTTTGTAATATAACCATTTGTAACCATTGTCGAAGCTACTACACGAGCTCTATCAATACAAGCGTCGTAATCACTAACAGGATTAAAATAACTTGGATTTTTAGGAATTCCAGCAAGCATAATAGCTTCTTCTAAAGTTAAATCTTTACTACTTTTATTAAAATAATATTTACTAGCATCTTCAATACCATAATTTCCTTCACCATAATTAATTGTATTTAAATAGCCTTCCAAAATATTATCTTTACTATAATGCACTTCTAACTCAACAGTCAAAAAAGCTTCTTTAATTTTACGCTCCCAAGTCTGATCAAAAGTCAAAAACATATTTTTTACATACTGCATACTTATAGTAGATGCACCTTGCCTTGTGTGATAACGTGCATTTTGTAATAAAGATTTACCAATTCTTAAAAAATCAAAACCTTGATGCTTATAGAAATTTTTATCTTCAACACTAATTACTGCATTTTTCAAATGATCAGAAATATCATTTAAACTAATCCATTCATTAGATCCAGAACCTTGATATATTAAATCTTGTTCATTATCATAAATAAAAACCTTTCCCATATTTTTAAGTTCTAATTTAGGAGAAAAAAAAGCATAAACATAGATTCCTATTAAGCAAACAAAACAAGATAAAACAAAAAATAAACCTAGTTTAAAAGCAAACTTTAATTTTTTCATAGATTTCACCTAAGACCTAGTATGAAAAAAAATTAAAAAAATATGAGTAAAAATTATAAGATAAAATAGACAAAAGAAAAAAGGAATAAAAACAATTAAGTAAAGTTATAGTTTTATAACAAATGAATAGAAGAGATATTTCAACCAAAAAAGTTGCTTTTTACTATAAAATATGCTAGAATAGCTCGCACAATCAAAGATTTAGAAAGAAAGGGAAAGATAAATGACTTTAAAACAATATCGTAACTTAATAGAAAAAAAGATTATTTTATCGCATGAATCGTCACTTTTAGAAAAACAAATTAAAGAAAACGATAGTAGAATAGAAAAAATATGTCAAAAAATAAACATTTCGAAAAATAACATTAAATATATAGTGGAAATTTTACTGGTAGGGACACCGTTGTGTACTGGAGTAATTTGTACAATGCTTAATGCACCATTTTTGGAAATATTTAAATTATTTCTCCCACCTATGTATAGTTTAGCTGGAATTATAAATTTAATATTATACACATTAGAAAAAATAAATCAAAGTTCATACAATAAAGAAATCCAAATACTAGAAATAGCAAAACAAATTCCTGAAAATGAGAAAGCTATAAAACAAAAAGAATTAGAAAAAGTATTATATGAAATAAATGCTTTGTCAGAAGAAGAAAAAAAAGAATTTGAAACTGCGTTAGAAAGACTAAGAATTGAAGAAACACTTATGGAAATGAAATATGAATTAGGAGAATCTTTATATAATTTCAAATTACAGCAACAAAGAATAGAAGAAAAATATCAAAAAGAAAATTTAGAACAAGAAAGATTAAATTTAATTACACAAAAAGGAATAAATCAAGAAAGTTTAAACGAAGTTTTTCAAAAACAATTGCAACTTGCTTATCGTCTAGGAATGAAAGACATACCTAATGACATATCAAAAACTTATAGAGAAGAAGAAATACAGCATTGTGAAGAAGTATTAGGATTAAAAATTGAAAGAAAAAAGGAATAAAAAAGATTATAGTAATATCATATATATCAAAAAATAAAAACAACCAGATAGATGTTATACACAGTACACAAAAATAGCCAATGCTATTCATAAACTGAACCCCAAAAGTTGGACAGTTTATAAATAGTATCTAGTTAGAGGATTGTAACCTGTAATTTACAGGAGACAGTCCTTTTAATTTCACTTTTATTCTATCATAATTATAATAATTAATATAGTCATCTATTGCTAGGATCAGGACAGAAACATGAATAAAATAAAGAAAAACTATTGACAAGCAATAAATAC
>CAOJCV010000046.1 GCA_948432605.1 uncultured Mycoplasmatota bacterium
GTTCATATCTATTCTCCTACTCTTATTATGAAATATTTATTCTTTCTTATTCTAATAAAATTATAGAACATATTGTCCTAAAATGCAATTTTATCTTTTTCTATTTTCCTCTTTATTCTATCATACCCCCCCCCCCTAAAAGTCAATAAAAAAATAGCATCTATAAGATACTATCGAGTGCAAGTGTTATCATTGCATCCAAAGAAGTTTCTCTTTGCTCTGGAGTTAAAAAAGCTTCTTTATATTTACTATCGACCACAGTTAAAATAGCTGCTGCTTCTTTTTCAAAACTATTTGCAATATGAAATAAAGCAAATGTTTCCATTTCTTCTCCTAATAGACGAATTTCTTCTGGAACTCTTTTTAGGACATGTTCATTATCAGAATAAAATCCAAATTGTTCTGTACACATTACGCTTCCTACATGATATTTCAGATTTTTTTCTTTTGCAGTATTTATAATGTGATTTGTTAGTTCTTTATTTGGATAAGCTAAATGGGTTGGATCTCCATTATAAGAATAAGCAAAATTAGCTTCTGTATAAGATTCATTTGCAATGATTAGATCTGGTATATCAATTTCTTGTTGTAAGGCTCCACATGTTCCAATACGAATTATTTTTTCAACTCCAAAAAAATGAAATAATTCAAATGCATAAATGCTTACGCTTGGCATTCCCATACCATGAGCCATCACTGTAATACGAACCCCTTTGTACTCTCCAGTGTATGCATACATGTTACGAACGCGATTTACAAGTCGTGCATTTTCTAAAAACTTTTCTGCAATATATTTTGCTCGAAGAGGATCTCCTGGCATGATTACTATAGGAGCAATATCCTCTTTTTGGCATTCTATATGAGCAGGCTTGATGTGACTCATCACCTTTGGTGCTAACACTTTTCATTCCCTCTTTCTATTCTTAAATTTACTATAACAAAAAAAAAGAAAGTTTAAAATACTCTCTCTTTATTTTTACTATTATTTGACATTATTCCACATATTTACATTCTTTTTTTCCATTGTTATAAGTAATTTTTATCGAAGTAGATTCTGCTATTTTCTCATTTGTAGTTGGGTCCTTTAAATCTTGTTCTTCTATTAATCCATTACTCAATAAATTAGATACGCTCACTTGGCAAGTTTTATTAGTTTTGCAAGTGTTTTTTAAATTTTTGGCAACATTTAGATCAATATAAACACATGCAGCATTTTCTAATGTATGTTTAAATTCTTCATATTGTTTTTCTTGATTCTTAGATAAATTACTTCCCATATTCATTACAATTACTAATCCTAAAATAGTAATTAGTCCAATTGTAATAATTAGTTCTATCATTGTAAATCCTTTTTTCATCTTTTTTCACCTACTATACAGCCACATTCTACTATAGCTTCTAAATTTTCTTTACTAAATTGGATTAATTTATGATCCGATTTTAATATATCTTTTTTAAATAAAACGATTACTGTGGAACCACCGAATAGAAACATTCCTTTTTCTTCTCCTCTTTTAAATTTTTTCTTATCATGATTTTTTATTTTTCCTACTCCTAAGGCCCCGACTTCCATGAACAATACTTCTTCAAAATTTTTAGTTTTTAATAAAGAATATTCTCTTTGATTTTCTATAAATACTTTTTTCTTTTCTAATGCAACAGATCTTACAGTATGAAAAGCTCCTGGAATTATTTTTTTAAAGAGAAATACACCTTCATCAAAATAATGGTAACGATGATAATCTCTTGGTGTTAAGCGAAATACATACATTACTCCACCTTGAAACATTTTAGAAAGACTATAATTTTGTAATAATTCTTCTAAAGAATATTCTATTTCTTTAATTTTAAATTTGCTATTTTCTTCTACTTTATAAGCACTTAAATAAGCGTCGCATGGAGAACAAAAGAAATTTTCATCTTGTGAAAATTCTATTTGCTTTTTTTCTCTTGTAAAAAAATCATTAAATGAAGAATATTTTTTCTTTTTAAATTTCTTCATTTCTATTTCATTTTTTTCGATAAATTTATTTATTTTCTTTTTGGAATATTTGGAATCATAGTAATGCCCCATTGTTTTGGTGATTGGTTTAGAAATTGCTATTCGTAAAAAAAATCTTCCTACTTTATTTTGGTATAAAAAGGTTAATAAAGCATTTTTATTTTTTTCATCTACAAATGAAAGAGAATTAACAAAGTTAGAATTGTCGTCCCATAAATCGTGCATATTATCAATCCTTTCCCTTTTAAATGAGGAATTTGTAATTTTGAAAGTTGTAATCCTGCCACTAATAGAAGAACTCCTATGTAAACATATGGAAAACTATTATTTAACACATCTTTTAGTAAATAGATGGTTGGAAATATTATCGAAGATGGGGTTACTGGAAGTCCAGTATAATATCTTCTAACTGTTTTTTCTTTTTTTCTTCTTCTTGTTTCTTCTACATTAAACCATGCGAGTCTAGATATTGCAGTATATAAATAGATAAAAGATATTATTTGAAGCACTATATTCCCATTTGCTATTTTTATAGCTAATACCGTCGGAGCTGCACCAAAACAGATCGCGTCAGATAGAGAATCTAGCTGTACTCCATACTCACTTTCAAATTCTGTACGATTTTTTTTGCTTCTTGCTACTAATCCATCCATCGCGTCAAATAATCCTGCTATAATAAGCATTAATACTCCATAACTAATATTTCCTGTTAAACTAAAAAACATACTCATCATTCCACAAATGGTTCCTATAAATGTAAATAACGTTGTATAATCTAGTATTCCTATCATAAACTCTTAGCTCCTTTTCTTTTTACAAAATGAAATATTACATAATATATCCCACTTAATAATACCACAATATAAAAACTAATTCCACGTAAAAGCATCATTGCTGGTGTTTCTAATATAACACCATAAATTAGTTGATTTACTTGTAATAATAATCCTTCTGATACTCCTACTCCACCTGGAGATGGAACAAAATCACTTGCTAATGTAATGCATATTTGAAATGCTAAAATTTGAAAAACTGAAAAATCTTTTAAGCCAAATGAAATATAAATTGCAAAACTTATTAAAAGTAAGCTAATTCGTTGTCCTAATAAAATAAAAAAGGCTTCTATAAGTACACTTGGATGATTTTTGGTAAAAACAGCACATGCTTGATATTCTTTCATTGCATCTTTTAATTTTTTTTCTTGTTCCTCTCTATTTTTTACTAAGTGCAACTTTTCTAATAAAACTAATCCTATATGAGCGATTTCAGGAATTAATTTTTTGAAATATATTAAAGCCATAAATAATCCTATGACTAATATTGTTGTAGCAAATCCTAAAATTACTAGCCAGCTAAATAATTTACTTTGAGTAAATATGAGATTTGGATATAGCATAAAAGCTATAATAGCTAAAAAAATTAATGCTATTTTATAAATTATTGTATTTAATAAGACAACTACAGAATTGATTCGATATGGAATTTTATCTTTACTCATTTCGATCATTTGAACAGGTTGTCCTCCAATACTACTTGGAGTTATTGCTGAAAAATATATTTCTGTACATAAATATCCTATAGCATGATACCAACTTATTTTTTTTCCAAAATGATAAAGCATTCTTTTTAAATAAAAGCTTGCAAAGAATACGTAACTTCCCACTAAGATAAATGATAGAAGTATATATTTTGGATTACAGGATTTCAAAGATTTCATAAAATCTTGTAACGGGTATCCTTTTAAAACAAAATAATAAGTTCCTATTAGTAACGTTAAAAATAACAAAACGGAAAGAATATATTTCTTTTTATTTTTCACTCGAACCACCTTATGTTAAGTCTAACACACTAAATATAAAAATTCTACAAAAATAATAAAAAAAGTCTTACAATATTGTAAGAGTTTTTAATCTTTTCTTAAAGTATTTATTTGCTTTTCTATATTATCTGTCATACAAATATAGGAGCCACTAACTAAGATATTAGCATATGATTTGACAAATTGTTTTGTTTGATCATTTATTCCACCATCTACTGAAATAGCAAAGTTTAAATTCTTTTTGTTTCTTAATTCATAAAGATAAGTTAATTTTTCAATTGTAGTTGGTAGAAACTCTTGCCCACCTTTTCCTGGATTTACACTCATAACTAAAACTAAATCTATGTTATCTAAGAAAGGTTCTAATTCATTAACTTTCGTTTCAGGATTTACCGCTACTCCAGCCTGAATCCCAAGCCCTTTAATTTTAGAAATATATTTTTTGACATTCGGAAGCTCAATATGAACCGTTATATATTTTGGATTTAATATGGCAAGGCTTTCGATCTCCTCATCAGGATTTTTCACCATCAAATGAATATCTAAAGGTTTTTTTGTGTAATGAAATAAAGATAATACATTATCTATTTCATAATTTTTTACTCCTGCAAATATACCATCCATTAAATCCACGTGAATGTAATCACAAGAGCTTTTTTCCAATTCTTGCAAAGTTTCTTCTATTCCCTTTTTATTTTTTAAATAAGATACAGATAATTTCAAATTTATTCCTCCTAATCTATATTTCTAAAACGAATGGACTTGATTCGGTTCCTTCACCGTTTATTATTTTTACATTTGAGTTTAAGTAAAGTGTAGGAAAATTTTCTATTTTAGTTTTTCCATCGATATCAGTATTTTTTACACTACCATTGTCTATAATAAATGTTTGGAATGAATAGTAAGTATAAGGGGTGATAGTACGTACTGCATCGTTTGAATTATACAACCAATTATTTGCATAACAATCATAATTACTTCCCCAATAATATAACTTTGTAGCTAAACATGTTTCTCTTGTCATATTTTGACTGCCACTTGTGGCATAACCATAATCACTTGGATACATTAAACCGATTTTTCCTATCCACTCTAATGATTTTGATTCACTATATCTAAGAGTTCCTCTTTCTAATTCATAAAATCTGTTTGTCATTCCTTGATTTACGCCCAAATAGTCTCTAATACCTCCTAAGTTCCATTTTGCATCAGAAATAAGTAGTTTAGATTCTTCAAGTAATCCTATACTTGAAAAATCGCATGGAGTAAATACTTCAGACTTTTCACTTGGACAGGACCCGGAAGTACGGTTAAAATACGCTTCTTCATTTAGTACTTTTTTTAAATTACTTGTACTCCAATCACTAGACCCAGCACTTCCTAAAGCCGTGTCTTCTGTTTGTGACTTATTATCAAAAAGATAGCTTCCTATAGATTCGTTTCGTATTAGTTTAATTCGTGTTTCTTTCTTTCCTGCTCCATCCTCTATATTATTCATGACTCCTATTATCCGCCATAACTCTTCATTAAAAGATACATAATTATTTGGATTTTTTCCAATATATCTTAAATTGTTATCTGCTGTTTCATCATATACTAAATCTCCAATGATTTGCTTTTTTACTTCACTTTTATTTCCTAGTGCATCTTCAACATAAACATAAACTTCATTTACTTTAGACTCATATAACTTTGAAATAGTATGTGGTGCTATTCCATATTCAATACTTTCTTCTGTAAAAGTATGATTACTCTCTTCACTTGAGATGTAGTTTACTCCATCTTTGCTATAATTATACTTTACAACTCCTATGTTATCTGTTGAACTACTTGCATCTACAACTACTCCTGTTTCATTTTTTGATGTTGTAAAATTGGCAACAGGTATTTCGGTATCTATTTCTTTCAAATAACTTGTTACTACTGTTATTTTCGTATTCAATGTTTTATTCATATATGCTGGATCTAGTGGGGTTTCTTCACCTAACCATATTCTTAGATTATAGGTTTTTGACTCTTTTGCATTCAAATATCCAGTTTCTAATTGATAAGAAGAGGTTGCATTTTCTAATGATTTTTCTGTTATTCTGTTTGTTGTTAATAATTTGGGTTTTACTTCCCCTGTTGTTTCGTTTAAAGCCTCTTTGATATAACTTAAATCTGTCAAGGTTGTAGTACTTAATATTTCTAAATTAATTTGATATGAGGCAAAAGAATCACAGGTATTAGTTATCGTAAATTCATAAGGCACTAAGGACTCACCTTCTTCATCACTTATTGGAAAAGACTTATCTAAATTGATAGGATTTATATCACTAAATTCAATTTTAAAGCAACCTGTTGTGATTACGTTTTTATTTGTTTGTTGCAATGTAATTTGCCATAGGGTATATGTTGTTCCTACTGTTATAACTATTGCTATTAATAGTACTCCTAATAATATAGGTAATTGCTTTTTTTCTTTCATTTTTTTTCCTTCTATTCTGTGTAAATTTTATCATGAATTTAAAACTTACACAACCGAAAGAACCTATACAATTCAAAAAAAAACTAGTCGAACTAGTTTGATTTTGAATTTATCATTTTTTGATACGATTCATAACGAGATTTTAAAATTTCTTTCTCTTCCACGGCTTTTTTTACTCCACAAACTTCTTCTTTTAAATGCATACAATTTTTAAACTGACAAGGATAATTAATAAATTCTTTGAAAGAAGATTCTATTTCTTCTTTTGTATATTTTGTAAGTTCAAGACTTGAAAATCCTGGAGTATCTGAAAAGAATACATTAGATATTTCAAACATTTCTGTATGACGAGTCGTATGCTTGCCACGATTTAGTGAAAATGAAATTTCATCTGTTTTTAAATTTAATTCAGGATTTATTTTATTCAAAAAAGTACTTTTTCCTGCTCCTGTTTGACCTGTTAATACTACAAAAGCTCCTTTTAAAAAAGATAATAATTTTTCTGGTTCTTTATTTTCAAAACAAGGTATATTAATACTTTCGTAATATTTTTTTAAATTTTGATATTCTATTATTTCTTGATTCTCAAGTAAATCTATTTTTGTAAATAAAATGATTGGTTTTATTTTGGCAAGTATTACAGAACTTATTTCTTTATCTAATAAAAGTGCACTAAAAGAAGGATTTTTCATAGATGTAACTAATAAGGCATAATCTACGTTTGCAATACTTGGCCGTTCTAATTCATTTTTTCTTGGTAATATTTCTAAAATGTAATTATTTTTTGCATCAAATTTACAAATATCTCCCACAAGAGGAGTAATTTTTTGGTTTCGAAATTTTCCTCTTGGGGTACAAACATATTTTTTATCATCACTTATTATGGTATAAGCGTTGCTTATGTTTTTAATAATTCTTCCTTCTAACATAAGTCTCCTGTGCATGGAGTATTTTGATCATCCTCATTGTTTTGTTTTGCTTTGGCTACTGTAATTTTGATTGTCGTTCCACCAACAATTCTGGTTCCTGCTTTTCTACTTTGTTCAATTACTGTTCCAGTTGGTTCTTTGCTTTCTCTTTCTTCCTTTTCTACTGTGACATTAAAATCTTTTAAGTAATCAACAATTCTCTCATAAGTATATTTTTCTTTGACAAAGTCTGGATATTTATTTGTTGGTAAATAAAGAATTACAGTATCTCCTTTACTAACTTTTTCACCTGCTTTAGGAACTGTTTCAACAATTAAATCATTTTTGGAATTTTCTTTGGCATCTTTATAATCAATATTTACTAATATTCCTAATGCTTCTAGTCTACCTTTTACTTCTAAGTAATTCGATCCAATAAAATCTTCTAAAGTTATTTTAGTATCTCCTTCACTTACCCATAGTGTAATTTCTGTTCCTACTGTACGTTTAGTATTTGCAAGTGGCGATGTTTTTACAATATGTCCTATTTCAATTTCTTCTGAAGCTATTTTTTGCTGTTCTGTAGCTACTTTAAATCCTGCATCTTGCAATGTTTTTAAGGCATCTTCTACTGTATATCCTGTTACATCTGGTATATTTAATTCTTTACTTTCTGTTAATCTTGGTATTAATACAACAACAGTTGTTATTGCCACGATTAAAAGGGTAAATATAGAGGCTAGAATAATTAGAAATTTATTTTCTTTTTTTAAATCATTTTCTGTTATTTTTTTTGACAATATTTCTTCCCTCTCTTTTTTTGGTTCTTCTTTTTTCTCTTTTTTTTCTGCTGGTTGTGTTTTTTTCGGAGATTTTAATTTCATTTCATCTTCTTCAGAATAAGGCAATTTTATTTTTGCTTCATTTGTTCTATCTTCATCCATGCAAGTTAATAAATCACTATGCATTTCTCTTGCATCCGTATAACGATTTTTTGGATTTTTAGCAGTGGCTTTGATAATGATATTTTCGATACTTTGAGGTATGTTTGGTAATTTTTCTCTAATGCTTGGAATAGATTCTTTTAAATGTTTTAAAGCAATTTCTACTGCATTGTCCCCTTTATAAGGAAGAGATCCTGTTAGTAATTCATACATTACAATTCCCATTGAATAGATATCACTTTGTAGTGTTGAGCCTTTTCCACTTGCTTGTTCTGGTGGAAGATAATGAACACTACCCATTACAGAATTTGTTTGGGTTAATT
>CAOJCV010000047.1 GCA_948432605.1 uncultured Mycoplasmatota bacterium
TACTTACATCCAAACTTGTTAGACTACTCAGTCCTGAAAACATATGAGACATATTTGTTACATTTGTAGTATCTAAATATTCCATTCCTTCTATCTCGATTACTTTGGAAAAATTATAAAATAAATTGCTGCTATTTGGATTTAAATATAACTTTTTATTACTTTGTAAATACGCTGTATAAGTTGTTCCATCTTCATTTGGGACAACATAACTCATAACACTTCCATCACCCATACTTGATTCGTCTGTTGTTTTAATGGATCCTTCTATTTCTTTTAATTCATTTTGGATGACTATTTTAGTTATGGATGATTTATATTCCCACATTCCATTTTTTTCGCTTGAACTTACTACCCTTAATACTCCTGGGGCTTTTGGGGCTTCTTCTATGTAACTCGCATTTATAGTTACGATTCCTCCCCAACTACTTCCTTGAACATTCGGCGTATCTTTTGTAATTGATCCATCTAACCATATTCTTAAATTATATTCTTTTCTATTCTTCTTTTTTATCCTACCATACCCCCCCCCTCTAAAAGTCAAATAAAAAGAAATGATTTTCACATTTCTGTTTAAAATAACGATAATTGACTTGTTTCAGGCATACTACCAAAAATGCCCATGGTTCTCATTTTATCTACAGTTGTTTGATTTACTTTTCCACGCATTTGGAAGTCTTCGATACTGTAAAAAGATTTTTGATTTCTTTCTTCTATTATTTTAGTAGCTACTGAATCTCCTAGTCCATCAAGAGCACTAAAAGGTAAGATAAGACTATTTGTACTTTCATCCATGACGAAATCTTTTCCAGCACTTTTTTCAATATCAATATTTTTAAAATTAATTCCTCTCGCAGTCGCTTCTAATGCAAGTTTTAAAGTTTCTAATGTACTTGCTTCTTTATTTGTCATATCGTAACCTTTGCTTTGTAGTTCTAACATTTTTTGACGAATAGCATCGTACCCTTTGACCATAGAATCAATATCAAAATCTTGAAATCTCGTAGAAAAGTATGTGGCATAGTAAACAAGTGGTTTATGAACTTTATACCATGCAATTCGAAAGGCACTCATAACATAAGCTGCAGCATGAGCTTTTGGAAACATGTATTTTATTTTAAAGCAAGAGTTGATAAACCAATCTGGAATTTTGGCTTTTTCCATTATTTCTTTAAATTCTGCCCAAGTTTCTGGATCTTGACTTGCCCTTCCTTTACGAACAAATTCCATAATTTTAAATGCTTTAAATGGTTCTAGTCCACCATACATTAATTCAACCATGATGTCGTCACGACAACCAATAACTTTACTAAAAGGAACAATATTTTTTTGGATTAGTTCTTGGGCATTTCCAAGCCATACATCAGTCCCATGAGCTAAACCTGAAATTTTTACAAGTTCAGCAAACGTTTTTGGTTTAGTATCTTTTACTAATTGAATAGTAAATCCTGTTCCAAATTCTGGTACACCTAATGTTCCTGTATCACACATAATTTGTTCTGATGTCACACCTAAAGCTTTTGTACTTGTAAATATACTCATTGTTTCTTTGTCATCTAATGGCACTTTGGTAATATCATCTCCAGTTAAGTCTTGAATCATTCGAAGTTGGGTTGGATCCGTGTGTCCTAGTATATCTAGTTTTAAAACACATTCATCAATTGCGTGATAATCGAAGTGGGTTGTTCGCCAATCTTTTGTTGGATCTTCTGAAGGATATTGGAATGCTGTAAAATCAAACACTTCCATATAATCTGGAATAACAACGATTCCTCCTGGATGTTGCCCCGTTGTTCTTTTGCATCCTGTACATCCAAGGGCAAGTCGTTCAACTTCAATATTTCGCATGATTATATTTTTTGCTTCACAATACCCTTTTACATAACCATAGGCTGTTTTTTCTGCAACGGTTCCAATTGTTCCAGCACGATAAACATTATCAGGTCCAAATAATACTTTTGTATATTCATGAGCACTTGCTTGATTTAAATCAGAGAAATTTAAATCGATATCTGGAACTTTGTCAGCATTAAACCCTAAGAATGTTTGGAATGGAATATCATGTCCTTCTTTTGTCATTTTTGTTCCACAATTAGGACATTTTCGATCTGGTAAATCATATCCACATTTATATTCATTTCCTAAAGGTTCATTATTTTCATTCTCAAATTCGCTTAATTTACATTTTGGACATCTATAATGTGGGGCAAGGCTGTTTACTTCAGTAATGCCCATCAAGTTTGCTACAAAACTTGATCCTACAGAACCTCGAGATCCTACTAAGAATCCTTCATCATTTGAATGCTTTACAAGTTTTTGTGCAATTAAATAAATAACGTCAAAATTCGCTCCAATAATTGCAGTCATTTTTGATTTTGCAGTTTTATGAAGTTCCTCTTCACTTGTCTCTGTATCATCTTTTCGTAAACTCAAAAATATTTCTTCTTCTACTGCATCAGGGCCTTTTGTTATTATATCATGCATTCTTTTATAAACTACCGAATCTTCTTCTCCTTCTGTATTTTTCTTTATGGCATCAATGAAAGGTGCTCCATACAGTTCTAAAGCAATTCGTTCTTCAATATGAAATGGTAATGGATTTCCATACCACTCTTCTGCTTTTTTATAAACCATATCAGTTGTTGTTATTTTTGAATTTTCAATAATTGGTGCAAAAGGAATTCCTTTAGTGTCTAATATTACTTCTACTTCCTCTACCATATCGGCAATTTTATTTGTATTTTCAACAACTATTTCATATGCTTCTTTTTCATTTAAGAAAGAAAATTCTTCTAACATTTCTGAGGTCGTTTTTAAATACATGTTTGGCAATTCTAAACCTCTTCGATTTAGTGGATGTAATCTGCCATTGAATTTTTGATTGATAATGATTTCACGATAAATTTTATCATCTTTTGTTAAATTATGAACATCTCCAGTTGCTACTACTGGTTTTCCAGCTTCTTTCGCAACCCGAATAATTCTTTTTAAATATTCTTCTGCTGCAATGATATTTGAAAATTTCGCTTCTGGACCGATTAAATGAGAAAATGTGCTAATGGGTTGAACTTCAATATAATCATAAAAGTTCATCATATTTACAAGTTCTTCATCTTCTTTACTGGCAGCTTTATCAAAAATTTCGCCATTGATGCAACCTGATCCAATTAGTAATCCTTCTCTTAATTTTGAAATTTCATTTCTAGGAATTTTTGGTTGTTCGTTTTTATATAAATATTTGGTATTTGCAATTGATACGATTTTAAATAAGTTTTTTAGCCCTTCTCTTGTTTTGGCAATTAAAGTTGCATGAAATGGAAAGGCAAAACGGACTAATGATTCCATATCAACTTCTTCAAGTAATTGTGTTGTTGTGGCAATATTTCGATCATATAATATTTTGCACATTTTATGAAACGCAAGTGAAGTTCCTTCTGCATCATAATCTGCACGGTGGTGTTTTTCTTCATCCCATGGAATATCTAGTTTTTTTGTTAGTGTTTGAAGTTTATGATTTGGCCATTCTGGATGAATCATACGAGCCATACTCATAGTATCAATTACAGTTTTGTCAAATTCTTTTAAACCATATTTATTACAAGCAGCTTTCATGAAAGAGATATCAAATTTCGCGTTGTGGGCAACCATAGGACATTCGCCTGTCCACTCTAAAAATCTTTTTGTGACGTTTTCTTCTGAATCACATCCACTTACCATTTCATCTGTTATAAATGTTAATTCGGTAATCTTTTTAGGAATCGGACGATGTGGATCTATTAATTCATCAAAACGATCTAGTATTTTCCCGTTTTGAATTTTGACTGCTCCTATCTCAATCATTTGATCTTGACCTGCATAAAAGCCTGTAGTTTCTGTATCAAATACAACATAAGTTTCTTCTAATAAATCATATTCGCGAGGATTAAAAATTAAATCTATATCATCGTTTACAATATTCATTTCTGCTCCATACAAAGCTTTAAAACGATCTTTTCCTTCTTTTCCTTTATTCATATGACAAATTGTATGATAAACTTCTGGGAAACTTTGAACACAGTTATGATCTGTAATTGCAATAGCTTTTTGTCCTATACTAGCTGCATATTTAATTATATTGCGTGGATTTTTTTCTTCATATGGCACGACTGAATCCATCGCACTCATCATCGTATGAGTATGTAATTCTACACGTGGTGTTTCTGCAGAATCAAAATTTGTTTCTTCTTTTGAATCAATACGTTCTAAATTACGAATTGATAAAACTAAATCTTTTGCAAAGTTATCAAATTCAATATTTCCTTGCATTCTATACCAAGAGCCTGCTTTTAATGTTTTTAAAACAGCTTGATACTCTTTTTTATCTTTTTTAAATATTTTTGCAAGTAAACTATTTGTTTTATCACTTACTTTTAATGTAATAATATTGATTGTTTCTCTTTCCATAGTATCTATTCCAAAAATATAAGCTTCTAAGATAATTCCTTTTTGATCCCCCATGATATTATTAATTACTGTAGGCTCCCCGATAATTTCTTTTCCTACAATAATATTTCCTTCTATTTTAGGAGTTTCTTCAACAACTTTTGTTTCTTTATGAAGAGCTTCTATCTCTTCTTTTACACTTTTTGATAGTTCTTCATTATATTTTATTTCCATTTCATAACATGGAAGCCCATACAAAAGAAATTCTTTTTGGATACTTGGAAATTCTTTTTGTAAACTTTCTAATTCAATTGTATTTCCAACTTCAAAAATCATTTTATTTTCTTCTATTACAGGAATATTTTCAAATACACTACTCAAAGAAGGTTTTTTTACTTTACAAATTTTTAATATTTCCATCAAATACACTTTTATATCTTCTTCCGTTATTTTTTTGTATTTTAATGTTATTTTACAATTATTTTTATGATGTATTCCATTTTTACTTGCTAATAATAATTTAAAAGCTACATTATAAGGTAAAACGTTTTCTTTTGTCATAATTACTTCAAATGTTTCTTTGGTACGATTAAAAAGTACTTTTTCGATTTCTAAATCTTCTAGCCCTTCTTGTTCTCCATCATAAGATATACTTTCTATAAATCTTTTTACATCATCTTTCATGTTATACCTCCATTTATTTTTTCTATTTTGTTCACATTTATTTGATATTCTGAAAAACGTTTTGCAATTCGCCCATTTATTACTATTAAGTCACCAATTTTTACATCTTGCATATCTTTCATCACACTTGCAAAAACGACAAAGTTTCCAACATCTGTTTCATCACTTGCTGTAAGAAAAGCCATTCGTTCATTATTTTTGGTTGTTAGTTCTTTGATACGTTCTACAAGAACAACGCATTCAATATGTTTATTATAAAATTTTTCAATCATTTCTAGTTTCATTATATTTGGCTCTATATATTTACTTGAAGGATGATTGCTTACATAAAACCCAAATGTTTGATATTCTAGTTTTCTTCTTTCTTCATTTGTTTCACATCTATCAAATTCTAAATTAGGTTTTGTTATATAATCTTCTTCTAAATCACTTGCTAAAACAGCATAGTTAAGAGCATTTTGAATATTTTTTTTCAACATATTATGATTCTCACAAAAAGAGTCAAAACAAGATGCATCAATTAAAGATTCTATCGTTTTTTTAGTAATTGCTCTTCCATATGTTCTTTTTACAAAATCAAAAAAATCTGTATATGGAATATTTCCACGACTAGATATTATCTTATTTGCAGCTTCTCTTCCTAATCCTCTTATGCTTTCAAAAGGCATTCGTAAGGTATTTGAGTCAATTTTGTAGCTAAGAGAGCTTTCGTTAATATCTGGTGCTAAGACAACGATGTTGTTTTTTTTTGCTAGTGCTAAATATTCTTTTGTTTTTTCGATACTTACAATGTTCATGTTTAATAAGTTTGCTAAGTAATAAATAGGATAATATACTTTTAAATAAGCCATTTGGTATCCAAATAAAGCATATGATACGGAATGAGATTTGTTAAACCCATAATTAGCAAATCTTAATATTAATTCATAAATCGTTTCAATAAGTTTTACTTCATATCCTTTTTTTATAGCACCACTAATAAATTCATTTTTATAATTTTCGATTATTTCTTTCTTTTTTTTGCTCATTGCTCGTCTTATTATATCAGATTTTGCAAAACTGAACCCACCTATTTTTACAAGAATTTGCATAATTTGTTCTTGATATACAATTATCCCATACGTTTCTTCTAATATTTCTTTTAAATCTTCATGAAGATACTCAATAGGTTCTTTATGTTCTTTTCTTTTTATATAAGTGTCAATATTTTCCATTGGTCCAGGACGATACAAAGCAAGGGCAGAAACTAAATCTAAAAATTTGGTAGGTTTTAATTTTCTTAAAAAATTTTTCATGCCTTCGCTTTCAAATTGAAAGATTCCGACTGTATTCGCATCTTCAAACACTTGCAGGACTTTTGGATCATTTAAATTTATTTTATTTAAGTTTAATACTTCATTTGTATTTTCTTTTATTAATTCTAAGACATTACTCATAATTGATAAATTTCGAATTGATAGAAAATCCATTTTTAATAGACCTAATTCTTCCAGATAGTTCATAGTTACTCCAGTAAGTAGTTCATTTCCATTATAATGAATTGGAATTACACTTTCTAGTGGTACTGATGAGATTACTACTCCAGCCGCATGCGTTGATATATGCTTTTTTAATCCCTCTAGTTTTAAAGATATTTCGACCATTTTTTTTATTTCATTATTTTGATTTACATAATATAGAATATCTTTGTCATCTAAATTCTCTTTTAATGTTTTTTTAGCATCCATTTTATTTACAAAGGAATCAATTACTACAGGATTTATTTCTAGACTTTTTCCTACTGATCGTAAGACAAGTTTACATTTTAAAGTTCCAAACGTTATGATATTCGCAACATTTTTTTCTCCATATTTTGTTTTTACATATTCAATAACTTCTTCTCTTCTTGTTTCTTCAAAATCGATATCGATATCAGGCATGGTCACACGTTCTGGATTTAAGAATCTTTCAAATAAAAGATTATATTCTAAAGGATCTACGTCAGTAATTCCTAGGCAATAACTTACTAATGATCCTACAGCACTACCACGCCCTACTCCTACTAATATTCCATTTTTTTTAGCAAATTTTACATAGTCATAAACAATTAAAAAATAATCTGCAAAACCCATATTTTTTATTACAGACAGTTCATGAGTTAAACGATTACGATAATTTACATTATCTTTTCCTCTTTTTTGAAGACCTTTTTTAGCTAATGCTACAAGATATTCTTTTGAGTCTTCTCGATATTTAGGAATATAATCTGCTTTTTTCGGTATTTCAACATTACAAGAATCTATGAATTTTTTTGTTTCATCTTCTAAAATTTCTTCTTTAAAGTAATATTCAAAAGAATATCTTTCACTATTCTTATTTTCAATTAATTTTAAAGACTCTCCATAAGAAATGGCTTTTAACATAGCTAGATACTCACTATCTTTTTTGGTGAAAGCTTTTAAATCTGGGCAAAATATAATATGTGATGTTTCTACTAATGCACTATTTTTTTCGTATTCAGTAGTATATCCAATATAAAGAGGATTTATAATCATACTATAATCAGAATATTTTTTTAATTCATTATATGGCAAAACTACATTTAAATTATCTGATGATTTTTTTAGATATTCTAATGTTAATTCTTCATTTTCTGTTAATGAAGATAATTTTAATAAGGATTGGTATCCTTTATAATTTCTAGCATATAAATAGAAAATGGTATTTTCTATTTTTATTTCTAATCCTATTAAAGGTTTTATTTTATTTTGAAGCATTGTATCATAAAATTCCATTACCCCAAAAAGATTTGTATCGCATATACCACAAACAGGAATTTGATATTTTTTTAAGAAAAGTAATAATTTGGGTATCGTAATCATGCTTTCAAGTAAAGAATAATCTGTTTTAACTTTTATAGGAAGAAACATGTACATCACCCACCTTGTATATTAAGTATACCACGAGCCTATTCGAAATGCTACTTTAAAAAAGAAAAAGAAATAGTTTTTCCTATTTCATTTTTCCTAAAATACTCCATTCCAAGATTCATGTGTTGGCTTATTCGCTGGGCAATTTAAAAACATATCTTCAATGAAAGCATTTTCTTTATGTATAAAATCTGCTCCATATATAATTGATGTAAGCTGAGAATTTTCCATAAACATAAAACTCATATTCGTTACATTTCTAGTATCAAAGTTACTTACATCTAAACTTGTTAAGCTACTCAGCCCTGAAAACATACTACTCATATCCGTTACATTTCTTGTATCAAAATGACTTACATCTAAACTGGTTAAACTACTCAGCCCGTAAAACATATAAGCCATATTGG
>CAOJCV010000048.1 GCA_948432605.1 uncultured Mycoplasmatota bacterium
GATAAATTTATTGAAAGTACAAAATTATTAGAAACAAAAGAAGATTAAGAGTAACTATTAATATATTAATAATCAAAAAATTACACATTTAACATTATATACATTTAACTATATATTCAAGTTGGAGTGTGATTTTATGAATAAATATAATATTAAAGAATTAGCAGAAAAATTATAAAGATTCAGAAATGTAAATTTTGATGATGTAAAATTAGAAAATGTTGATGAACTAAGTTCAATAAAAATAGGTAGAAGAAAACCAAGCTAGGAAAGAATATTGGATTTTATAATGAAAACAAAAAATCCTTATATATTTAAAGTGAATGGAAGATTAGTAAGAATAAATTTTCAGATACAGATAAAACTGCAGAAGATTGTTTAACTAGAGTTTTAGAAAATCTATATAGATGAAGGAGTAATGAAAAATATGTTAAGCCCTAAAATAGAGACGAAAAGATTAATTTTAAGAAGATACAATGAAAGTGATATTGATGCTTTTTATGAAATATTACATGATGATAAATTACATGAATATATACCATTTCCTGATTTAACAAAAGATGAAGAACTTGAATATATTAGAACTTGTATGAATGAAGCAGAAGAATCAAAATATGAAAAATGGTCGATAGTATTAAAAGAAAATAATATAACAATTGGGAATATTTCGGTAAATTCAGTAAATAAGAAACATAATTATTGTAATGTCGGATATGTTGTAAGATATAATTATTGGGGAAGTGGCTATGCTTCAGAAGCATTAAAAGCGATATCTGATTATTTACTTGATAGTGGTTATTATTTGGTAGAGTGTTCTTGTAATGAATTAAATAAACAATCATCTAGGGTAATGGAAAAAGCAGGTTTCAAAAAAGACGGTTATATTGCAAACAGAAGATTAAATAAAGATGGTACTTATTCTGGGATAGAATATTACAGTAAAGAAAAATAAAAAGAAGTGATAAAAATGGACAAAAATCAACAAATTACGACAAATATCAACTGGGATATCGAGATTTATGTAAAACTACAGGAAAAGCCTTATAAATAAAGAGTTTCTTTAAAATAATTTTTACATTTTTATTTAAAATAAGAAATTTACTAATAATTGATTGTATATTTAAGTAATTTTGAAAGGGAGTATAATATATGATAAAAATAGTTATAGATAATGATAAAAAACTAAAAAATGAAATAGATGTTGGATTAACAAAATTTAATCGTGAAAAATGTGAATGGTTAAAAGTCAATTCTGATATTGTAGTAGATGAATATCAAGAAAAAGAATTTAATTTCCTAGCATATGATGATAACAAATTGATAGGTGGAGCAATTGGATTTGTAAAATATGATTGGTATTTTTTAGATATGCTGTATATAACTGAAGAATATAGAAATATAAAAATTGGAACAATGTTAATAAATGAACTTGAAATTTTTGCTCAAAAAGAAAAACTGACAGGCATAAGAACTGATACATGGGATTTTCAAGCAAAAGAATTCTATGAAAAAATGGGGTTTAAATTATTTGGAGAATTAAAAGATTGTCCTTTAGGAACAATAAACTATTTTTTTGAAAAGAAATTATATATAGGAAGTGATTTAAATGAACGACAATAATCGACAAAATATGATAATCAACTGGGGTATGGGGATATAAAGACAATCGTAGTTAAAGCCTTATAATTAAAGAGTTTGTTGAAAATAAGTTTTTACACATTTAACTAAAATTAAGAAAAAAGAGGTGAAAAGAATGTTTGGAATAAACAATTTTGAAGGTGAAAATGAAACGGTAGTAGAAATAGTATCTGATATTTCTTGCTATGGACTTTTAAAAAGAAGTCGCAATAATAATTTAAAAGTATATTTTCCATTAAATTTGTGTGTTGGTAGATTGGAATCTATAAATGAATTTAATAGGGGTGAATTAAAAGAATATGTTAAATATATAAGTACAATAAATGATGGACCATTTAAATATGGATATAATTTTGAATATGAATTTAAAAAAATAAAAAGTTTGAATCAGGTAGATAAAATAAGAGTGTGGTCCAGTCATTTGGATTGTAATGACTATTGTTTATTACTATTCATATGTAATTTTTTTGGAGATAAAAATATAAGTGTTGTTTATTCAGAGGAATATAATTGGTATGCAACAACATGTACAAAACTAGATGAAAATGAAATAAAGGAATTACCAAAAAAAGAACATATTTTAAAGAAATATGAAATAAATCAATTTAAAGAAGAGTGGGCAAGAATTGTGGAGGAAAATACTGAATTAAGATTTATGATTAATGGTTCAGTAAAATCAGTTAATATTGATTATTTTGATAATGAAATTATCAAAAGATTGGAAAGTTTGGGAGAAGTAAATATTTATTCTTTAGTTGCTGATTTAATGGGAAATCCAATCATTCCTTTTGTTTTCTATCCTGATTATATTTATATATATTTAATTAATAAATTAATTGATGAAAAACGTATTAAAAAACTCCAAAAAGATGATAAAATTTTTATAAAAATAAATGAAGTTGGTGATTAAATAATGAATAACGAAAATCGACAAAATACGACAATCAACTGGTATCCTGGTCATATGGCCAAAACAAGAAGATTAATAAAAGAAAAATATGATATGATAGATATTGTATATGAAGTAGTAGATGCAAGAATTCCTTTTTCATCTAAAATTAAAGATATATATGATATTATTGGTAAAAAACCTAAAATCATAATTATGACAAAGAAAGATTTATGTGACATAAAAAAAACAAAAGAATGGATTTCTTATTATGAAAATTTAGGAAATCATGTTCTTTTATTGGATTTGAACAAAGATACAGAATTGGATCTGTTAATTTCTATGACACATGATATCATGAAAGAAGTACAAGAAAAACGAATAAAAAAAGGAATGAAAGAAAAAGAAATTAGAGCATTAGTAATTGGAATACCAAATGTTGGCAAAAGTACTTTAATAAATCGCCTTTGTAAAAGAAAAGTTGCTGGTGTAGGAAATAATCCTGGGGTTACCCAAAACATAAGCTGGTTAAAAACTAGCAGTGATATTCTATTGCTAGATACTCCTGGAATTTTATGGCCTAAATTAGATCAAGGTGATGTAGCCTTAAATCTTGCAACTTTTACAGCAATCAAACAAGAAATTTTACCAGTTGATGACGTAGCAGTCTACATTTTAAAACAATTATCCAAACATTATCCAAACATCTTAAAAGAAAAATATGGCGTTTCAAAAGTAATGGATGATACAGTATTAGATGCGTATGAAGCAATCGGAAAAAAAATAGGAGCCATCAAAAATGGCGAGCCAGATTATGATCGTATTTCAATAAAAATAGTAAATGATATTAAAACGGAAGCGATAAAAGGAATCACATTTGATAGGAAGTAGATAGTATGACAGTGGATATGTTAGAATATGAAAAAAAACTATATCAAGAAGGTTATGAAAAAATTTGTGGTACAGACGAAGCAGGGCGAGGACCTTTAATGGGACCTGTTGTTGCAGGAGCAGTAATATTACCTAAAAATTATTCTTTAAAGGGTCTAACAGATTCCAAAAAATTAAGTGGAAAGAAAAGGGAAGAATATTTTGATATCATAAAAAATGATGCAATAGCATACGGTATAGGGATTGTAGATGCAAAAACAATTGATGAAATAAATATTTATGAAGCAAGTAGACTTGCTATGAAAAAAGCAATTGAAAATATGGAAATTTCACCTGATTATGTAATGACAGATGCAATGCCAATACCAGATTACGATGTTCCAGTTTTACCAATTATAAAAGGAGATGCTAAATCTATTACAATTGCTGCAGCAAGCGTCTTAGCTAAAGTAACTAGAGATCATATAATGTATAAATTAGACGAATTATATCCACAATATGAAATAAGGAATCACAAAGGATACCCGACCAAAAGACACTTAGAATTGTTAAGACTTTACGGTCCAACGAAAGATTATCGATTTACATATCGTCCTGTTCGTGATTTAATAGATTTAGGTGGTATCTATGAAGAAGTATAAAAATAGTGTATTAATATTAGAAAGCATATTTCTAACTTTCTTCTTTTTTGGAATTGAATTAATTTTTAGAGTTGTAGAAAATTTTTCTATTTTTGACTTCGCAACACTAAGAATCTTTTTTTCATGTGCATTTATAAGTATTTTATTAGAATTCTTTCTTTCCTTTTTAAGAAAACAAAAAACAAGAATTATAATTCAAGAAATTTTTCTATTTTTAGTAACAATATATGCCTTTGCTCAAGCTGGATTTAAAAATTTTTTAGGATTATATGTATCTGTAGGGACAAGTGGGCAAGTAAGTGCAGTGAAAAGCTATATAGTAAATTTTTTAACAAGCTTTCCAATAGAATATTATCTTATATGGATTCCATTTATTTTGTATAGCATCTTTGTTTTTTTAAAAAAGAAAGGAATCAAAAAAGCAAAATTTACATGGACTAGCAGATTATTTACATTTTTAGCATCTCTCTTTTTCTTCTTTGGATACTTATTTACCTTAATTTTACCATTTATGCAAAATAAACTTCAATTAATACCAAATAAAACTCTTTTTTTGGTACCTACAAATTCTTCCATTGCTGTAAATCAGTTTGGGGTTTCCATATATGGATTAATTGATGTACGTCACAATTTTTTCCCAATAGAGCTACCAAGTGAAGACTTTGAGAAAAATAATCAAAACGAAAATCAATTAAGAGAAATAGATGACTCTCTATGGTTACAAATCATAAAAAGTGAAAAAAATAGTTCAAAAAATACATTAAATCGTTATTTTCAAAGTCGTGTGATAACACAACCAAATGATTATACAGGATATTTTGAAGGCAAAAACGTAATTGTAATCATGATGGAATCAATAAATAATGTAATCGAAAATAAAGAATACTTTCCAAACTTTTCAAAAATGCTAGAGCATGGATGGTATTGGGAAAATAATTATAGTCCTAGAAATGCATGTGCAACAGGGGATAACGAATTTAGTGGAATGACTTCACTATATCCAATTAATACTTCTTGTACCGTGAATATAACACCAGATAACACATATTTTACTTCCATATTTAATCAATTTAAAAACAAAGGATATTATGCTTCAAGTTATCATGATTTAGATTCAGCTTATTACCCACGTGAAATATTTCATAAAAATATGGGAAGTGAAGCATATTATGATGGTCATGATTTAGGTTTAGATTTTGATTCATCTAATTATTTAGAATGGCCAAGTGATGTAGAGTTCATAGAACTTGCCAGTGAAATATTTACTAAAAACACTCCTTTTGTGTCATGGTTAACAACTGTTACAGCACACCAACCTTATGATGAATCAAGTATATACGGAGATTATTATTATGATTTGTTTGAAGATACAGATTATCCAGATACCCTAAAACGATACTTGTCAAAAGCCAAAATAACTGATGATGCCCTAGGAAAACTAATGAATTTATTAGAAGAAAAAGACATGCTTTCTGATACAGTGATTGTCTTGTATGGAGATCACTATCCATATGGACTAAGCAACAAAGATGTCGCATTAAGTGTAGACTATGACATTGAAGACTTTTTTGAGATTGAAAGAACACCATTTTTGATTTATAATAGCGAATTGGAGCCAAAAATATATAAAGAAAAAACATTTTACATGAACATATTGCCAACCATTGCAAACTTATTTGATTTAGACTATGATCCAAGATTTTATATGGGAGAAGATTTGTTTGATCCAAATTTTTCTTCTCGAGTAGTATTCCAAGATGGATCCTGGGAAGACAATATTGCAAGATATAATGCAATAGATTCTAGCATTACATATTTTGATGAGGAAATTACTTATACAATAGAAGAAATACAAAAAATAAATAAAGACATCTATAACAAAAAAGCGATGAGTAAATTAGCAATTGAAACGAATTATTTCGAGTATTTAGAAAAGAAAAAAGAGGAGTTGCAAAAAGAAAGGATAGAAGAAAATGAGCAAATTAATGATCGTGGAATCTCCACACAAGAGTAAAACAATTGGAGCATTTTTAGGTCGGGATTATAAAGTAATTGCAAGTATGGGTCATGTAATGGACCTTGCAACAACTGGTAAATTTGGTTTAGGAGTAGATGTTGAAAATGATTTTGATGCATCTTATATACCAATTAAAGGAAAGAAAAAATTAATAACAGATATGAAAAAAAATGTTAAAGATGCAGAGAAAGTAATACTTGCTACCGACCCTGACCGTGAAGGAGAAGCAATTTCATGGCATTTAAAAAATGCTTTAGGAATAAAAGAAGATCAGTATGAACGAGTAACATTTAATGAAATTACCAAAGATGTTGTAGTAAACGCACTAAATAATCCTCGTAAAATAGATGATAATTTAGTAAAAAGTCAAGAAACGAGAAGAATATTAGATCGTATCATAGGATTTCGATTAAGCAAACTAATGCAAAGTAAAACGGGAGGAAAAAGTGCTGGTCGTGTGCAAAGTGTTGCCTTAAAATTAATTGTTGATCGAGAAAGAGCAATTAATGCGTTTATACCAAAAGAATACTGGACAATTACAGCAGACTTTAAAGACTTTACCGCGATATTAGAAAAATACAAAAATAAAAAAATTGAAATCAAAGGGGAAAAAGAGGCAGACGATATATTAGCTTCATTATCCAAAGCATTTAAAATAGGAAGTGTTGAGAAAAAAGAAACAAAAAGAAATAGCAAACCAATTTTTAAAACAACAACATTACAACAAATGGCTTCTAGTAAGTTAAATTTTGCTTCGTCAAAAACAATGCGTTTAGCTCAAAAATTATATGAAGGAGTAGATATTGGTAGTGAGTCAATTGGTTTGATTACTTACATGAGAACTGATTCTGAAAGAGTTTCTTATGAATTTGTTACCGAAACAAAATCTTACATTGAAAAAAAATATGGTAAAGAATATGTTGGAAGCGTAAAAGTACCAAAGAAAAAAGAAAACATTCAAGATGCCCATGAAGGAATTAGACCAACATCAATCTCAAGAACTCCAGAGTCATTAAAATCTTATTTAACAAATGAAGAATATAAACTATATGAAATGATTTATTGTCGTGCCCTAGCGTCTATCATGGCTTCAGCAGGAC
Source organism: uncultured Mycoplasmatota bacterium (assembly GCA_948432605.1). Taxonomy (GTDB): domain Bacteria; phylum Bacillota_I; class Bacilli_A; order RF39; family UBA660; genus Ventrenecus. The sequence goes on from CAOJCV010000048.1 coordinate 7,177, forward strand.
TTATAAATACAACGGCCTTACTTTTAAATAATGATTACACATTCAAAGCAACAGGATCTGTTTTAAAATTTGATGGATATTTAAAAGTATATGGAAAATTTGAAGATCAAAAAGATACCTTTTTACCAGATTTTGAAAATTATAAAAGTGATGTTGTACTTGCAAATGAAATAATAAAAGAACAGCATTTTACAAAACCAGAACCAAGATATACAGAAGGAACTTTAATAAAAGAAATGGAATCTCTTGGAATAGGAAGACCAAGTACCTATGCACCAACTATCCAAACATTAAAAGATAGAGACTATGTTCGCATTGAAGAAAAAAGATTTTATCCAACAGACATAGGATATGAAATTACAGATAAATTACAAGAATTTTTCTCAAATATAGTAAATGTCGAATATACAGCAAATATGGAATTAGATTTAGATAAAATAGCTGAAGATAACTTGGATAACATTAAAGTATTAAGAACCTTCTTTGATGAATTTGAACCAATGGTAGAAGATGCTTTTAAAAAAATGGAGAAAAAAGAAGCAGAAGCAACAGGAGAAGATTGTCCAAACTGTAATAGTCCTTTAGTAAAAAGAAAAGGAAAATACGGAGAATTTGTTGCATGTTCAAATTATCCAGAATGCAAATACATAAAAAAAGAAGAAAAAGCTATAACGGAAATTATGCCATGTCCAAAGTGTGATGGTTTGATTATTGAAAAGAAAACAAGAAAAGGGAAAATATTCTACGGATGCAATCAATATCCGAAATGTGATTTTGCAAGTTGGGATAAACCCCTAGATAAAAAATGCCCTGAGTGTGAAAACTTCTTAGTAGAAAAAAAATCTGGAATAGCTTGTTCAAAATGTGATTACAAAGAATAATTTAAAGTGCTTTCTAACAAAGCATTTTTTTAATAATTAAGAGATGTGGTAGTTACATTTAATTGAGAAGATGTTAAATTTTTTACAAAAAAAATTAAAAATATGATATGATTAAATCACGATAAGATATGTCATGTTTAAAATAGAAATAGAAGAACATACTAATGGTTAGAAAGCAGTTGATTTGGGTGACAAATTCTAAAAATAAATGGATGTATGGAATATTGATTCTATCCGTATTTGCATTAATCACTTCAGTGAGTTATGCTTTATGGCAAATGACTTTACAACAAACAACTACAAATGTAATTACAACAGGATGTTTTAAAATTGAATTCCAAGATAATAATCCAATTCAAA
>CAOJCV010000049.1 GCA_948432605.1 uncultured Mycoplasmatota bacterium
CTCCTCGTATAATGTAGTTAAGATATTTTTTAACTACATTTTTTATTTAGATTTTTGTTAAGAGATATCTATAAACTCATTATTTTGTAGATTATGAAATCTATATTATAATGTCTGTAGAGATAGAGTGGTTTTAGTAACCCCCTTGAGCATTTTGGCTCGTAACTTAGACTAAAGCCTCTTCTTTACAAATTGGATATGAATAAGTTGGATAAGGATTAGATTGTTATCTTTTGCCTTTTATGTGTGAGGTTATATCTTTGTAAAGATATTGATATTGCCAAAACCAATCATGTTGCCTCTCTTATCGACAACACTTGTTATGTTGTAATAAGAGCTAAATACGATAATATTAAAAACAACAAGAACTAAAAATTTTAAAAACGGGAAGATTTTAGTTGTTTTTGTCATGCAATAATTTTGATAAATTTTTATTTTCAAACTTTTTCATTAAACTTATCAAAAAGTACTTGACTTATATATAGTTGGACTAACTTAATTATAACAAATAAACCAAAAAAAAGAAGTCTTGAGACTTACTCTTCTTCTGCTTTATTGTAAGCATCTAAAATAGCTTCAGTAAATTCATTACGTACTTCTGGATTAATAGGATGACAAACATCTTTATATTCTCCAGTTGCAGTTTTTCTACTAGGCATAGCGATGAATAATCCGTTGTCTCCTTCAATGATACGAATATCATGAATAGCAAAAGCATCATCTAATAAAACTGATGCTATACCACGCAATCTTGAATTTTCTTTCGTAATTTTACGAACACTTACTGATGTAATTTTCATTAACACATTCTCCTTCTAAAGTTAAACCTAACTTATAATATCATTTTAAAACAAACACTATAATAATTCAAGATATTTTACGCAAGATTGACAACCACATCTCCTATAATTACATCTGCATAATTAAAACTTTTTTCTACTCCATTAACATTTACAGTAAAAACATAGGGATAAACTCCAGAAACAATCCCATAATATTGAAAATTTTTATTACGCATTCCAAACACTTGAACAGACACATCTTTATGAAGATATGTTTTAATTTTATCACGAACTAAATCTAAATTCATAATCCTCCTTTTATCTTGGGAAGCCTACATACATCATACCAGTAGAAATAATTCCACCCATTCCATTTGCTCCATATTTGGTACGAGAAAGAAGAGAAACTAAATCTATTTCCTTGTTACGTTCACTCATAGCAAGTACAGTTGCAACTATAGCTGGATCTAAGCAATGAATATTAACCCTTTTAGGAGAACTTGCAAAATTAGCCCCCGCTCGAATCAATTCTTCATAATTACTTTGACAAGCACCAGCAATAACAACCAGTTTTTCATGACTTTTTTCAAAACGCCGTGCTTCTTTTACTGCTCGAACAAAGTTTTCTGTATTTTTATAATTTTTAATATCATCCTTACTTCCCTTACGTTCATAATAAGCATCGTGTCCAGTAATTATAACTATATCAGGCTGATATTCAGCTAACAAATTACGAATTTGTTTTGCAATATCACTTTCCTTTATTTTTTTTCCAATTGCCATGACTTTATTTCGTTTGTAAAACTTCAAACAACGTTTTAAATAATCTTCGTCAGCATCAATATGTAATACTTTCCCCGGCAAATAAAAAAAATCAGAACGGTCACCATGAGATAAATCAAGAAGTTCATCAAATTCCTCTTCTCCTCTATCTTCATTTTGATATAATACTAAATCTTCTAAGGGAGCATCAGCATAAAGTCTTTCATAACAACCTTTTAAATAAGCTATCTCTCCTTTAATATTTAGAATTTTAAAAATAACATCATGATGATATTTTATTCTCGTAACAAGATCTCCCACTCGAAAAACCATAAGCTTCACCTAAAAAAATATATGAAAAAAAAAGAAAATTAGACTAATTTTCTAAAAAATTCAACAAACAGTTCATAACTAACTTCTTCTGCACGTATTGTAAGAGGAAGATCATATTTCTCTAAAATAGGAATTATTTTCTCAAAATCATGAATTCCCAAATTATTTCTCAAAGTTTTTCTTTTTTGCGAAAAAGCTCTTTTTAAAAAGCTATCAAATAAAGAAAAATCTATAATTTCAATGTGCTTCTTACGAATAAGTTTAACAACAGAACTAGTTACTTTCGGAGGTGGATCAAAAGATGTATTAGGAACATCAAATAAAAGGAAAACATCAAAAAAATGATGAAGCAAAACAGTAAAATAACCATAGTCACGAGTATTTGGAACAGCAGAAAATCTCAAAGCTACTTCTTTTTGAACCAACAAAGTCATTCCAGACACATCTAAACCACTATTTAAAATATGGGTAATAATAGGTGTTGTAATATAATAAGGAATGTTTGCAATAAAATAAACATTACCATCAATATTTCCAATATCTTTAAACAAATCTCGCTTTAAAAAATCATCAAAAATAAAATGACATTTTTCACTATCAAAAGAAAGTAATATATTTTTCAATCTTGTATCTAATTCATAACATAAAGTGCTTGATTTTTTTTGAATTAAATACTTTGTCAAAGCCCCTTTTCCTGGACCAATTTCAACAATTAAATCTTTTTCTGTAACTGCAAATGTATCTGCAATTTTTTTTAACACAGCTTCATCTTTTAAAAAATTTTGTCCTAAACTTTTCTTTGCAAAAATCCTATCCATAGTTTCACAACCTTTAACAAAGGTAATATACCATAAAAAATATGAAAAAAAAAGACTTTAACGAGTCCATCCTGTACGAAGTATATCATAACTTAAAGTATTTCTTCCAACTAAAGTATTTGCTAAATTATTATTTTCAACCAGCAAATCTAAATCATTCCCTAAAACGCCTCGATCTAAAACTATTGCAATGACAGGCTCACTAGAAATTTTTGAAAGAGAAAATCTTACTATAGACCCACAAGGCAAATTTTTACTAGAAGCAACAATACGAACATTCCCATAATCTAAATCAGGATATAAGGTCGTGCCATCTTTAACATAATAACTAGGCTTACATGCTAGGGTTCCTCCACATAAAGGACAGTCAGCACCATAACCAGTAATATCTCCTGTAAAAGTATCTTTAGCACTATATAAATCATTTTTTATATCCTCTTCTAATTTTAAAGCCATGGTGGATAAATTAATAATGCGATTACTTGCATCATTTGATATATAATTTTCTTCAACAGAAGTACTAATATTAGCAATACACACTACTAAAACTAAAATAAAAAATTGAAAACAACAACGTACGTGTTTCAGCAAATTTTTCATCTTTACACCACCTATGATTGTAGATAAATCATAACATATGATCATAAAAAAGTAAATAAAATAAAAAAAACAAATCTAATTCTTAGTAGATTTACGTTTTTTAAAAAAATTCATCAAATATCTAATAAATGCAAGCTGAGTTATGAAAAAGAAAATTAATTCAAGTATAGCCATAACTGTATTTATTTCATAAAGTCCAACATGCTTTGGATTATTTTTTAAGTAATAAATATTTACTGAATCTCCGACTTTCCATTCTTGAGCAGCAATAGAAAATCCTTCATAATAAATACCATTCACTTGATAATGAAAACGTGCTGACATAGGTTGTGGATTAGTGATATATCCATCATTATTATCAAAAGAAGTTATTACTCCTGTTGTTAACTCAGATATATGAAAAATATCTACTTCTATAAAAGGGCCTAAACTTAAATAAATTCCAAATCCAAAAAGAAATGTTAATAACAAATAACCACCTAAAAACCCACAACTAAATTTTTTAATTTTCATGAAACTCACTCCTTATTATCAAATATACCAAAAAATTAAAAAAATCAAAACACCTATATCTTAAAAATTTCATAAATATTAGCATTTGTAATTTTAGAAAGTTCCTCTAATGAAATACCAGATATATTTGAAATAAACTCTGCAATATTTCGAATATAACTAGGATCATTTTTTGTTCCACGATATGGATGAGGAGTTAAAAAAGGACTATCTGTTTCTAAAATGATCGAAGAAATAAAAGAAGGAATTATATCTTTTAAATGACTATTTTTAAAAGTTACTACACCATTAATACCTAATTTATACCCCATATTGATATAAATTAATGCAGTTTCTAAACTACCAGAAAAAGAATGAATAACCCCTTTAACTAAAGGAAATTGCTTTAAAATATCAATTGTATCTTGAGTAGCTTCTCGAGAATGAATTACAACTGGCAAAGAATACTTTTGAGCAAGTTCTAATTGTCTTATAAATAATTGCTTTTGAGCTTCTTTATTCTCTTTCGTATAATGATAATCTAAACCAATTTCTCCAATTGCAATAATTTTTTCTTGTGTTAAATTAGATTCTAAAAAAGAGAAATCCTCTTCATTACAATTATCAGTCTCCTCAGGATGTAATCCTAAACAGCCATAAACATTTGGATATTTAAGTAAGCTTAAAACTTCTGAATTAGAAGTAGTACTACATCCTGAAACAAAAAAACGAGAAACAGATAAAGAATTAGCTTTTTGTAAAATATTTTGTATATCTTCATAATATTCATTATAAATATGACAGTGTGAATCTGTAAACATTATTTAAGCCTCCTAAATAGATTTATTATATAACAAATTTCTAAAAAAAAATTTAAACTATTACAAATTTAAATTTTTTATAACATTTCAATATCAGAATTCCAAAACTTATTTCCAGGCTCATTTGTAGCATTCAATGAAGCTGATGGTCCATTTAAGCCAAAAGAGCTATTCATCATTTCTGGAGTTATTTCTTGAGAAATATCTTTTTTAGAATCCCAATATGTCGAAACATCACAAGAAGATGAATATGGTCTTGGACTTGGCATTTCTAACTTAATAATCATTGGAATTTTAAATGCACTACCGAAAGCAACACATGTTCCTGGTTGTAAAATTTTCATTTTTTCAATAACATCTTGACTAATATTTGGAAGCATTTCTTCAATATATTTAATATCCTTTGGATGGGTCATTTTAAAAATCAAGAAATTTGAACATTGAGCAATTACAGTATCACTAATTTCCATTGGTCTTTGAGAAATAATTCCAAGAATTACGCCATACTTACGCCCTTCTTTTGCAATACGATCAAATATATTATAACCAAGAAGAAAAACATCATTATCTTTTTGCACATATCTATGAGCTTCCTCTAAAAATAAATGAAAAGGTATTGTTGCACGATTAGCATTTTCTTTAGAAAAATCAAATACCATTCTTGAATAAATTTTAACTAACGATTTTGAAACTGTATCATCTAAGCCTTCTAGATTAATATTAATAATCTGAGATTTCTTTTGATTATTATTTAATAAAGATGTGATAAATTCTCCAGGCGATACAACTCGATCTCCTTTAAAAAGTTTACCTACTGGACCATGAATAATTGAATAAAGACGAACCTTTAATAATTGAGCGTCATCCAATAAATTTCTATTATTTTGGAATCCTTCACTAATTAAAGCAAATTCCAAAGCTTTAGAAAAGTCGCTTAAAGTATAAGTAGTTGTCACATTTTCATCAACTTCTAAGTCTTCATCAATAAATTTTAAAATATATTCAGTAATTAAAACCTCTTCTCCAAATTTACCTCTTGAATCAATTTGAAAACATTCAGCAAAAGTTCTTGTATATCCCACTCCAGGTATAGCTGTATCTAAATTAAACTCTGGAGTATGACATGTGTTAATAATACTAAAAATATCATCTTTCTTTTTATCAGTTGTAGAAGAACTATATAATGTAGTTATTAAAGCTTTTGCAATAATATTATTTTTATATTTATGAGAAGCATCTGTATCTAAAGAAAAAATTTTAGCAAATTTCATAGCGCGATCTATAATAGTCAATTGAGAATGCTTTTCGGCTTGTAATAAAATTGCAAAATCATCAACTTTTAAAAGATTTATAGGAATTTGAATTAAAATATCATCTGCTTCTTTTACCTTAGAAGTAATAAACTTATAATTATAATAAGGGCTTATTTCGTTAATAGACTTAAAAGCAGTTTTATATTCTCCAAAAGAATCAAAAAACAATAGATTTGCGTTATAAGAAACAGAAAATTGATTACTTAATAAATTTTGAACTATTCGTGCAACACCACAAGATTTCCCTGCCCCAGAATTTCCAAAAATTCCAAAATGACCAGCTAAAAAATCATTAATATTTGGACAAATCAAAGAATTTTTATAAGTAGCACTGTACCCTAAATTAAAATTTTCTTTTGATTGCACGCCAAATAGTTCTAAAATCTCTTCTTGATTAATTTGACGAATCGTACTATCCAAACTAGCTTTCCTTAAAATACCATTTCGATAATGTCCATCTACAAATTCTCCTAGAAATTTTACACGTATTTCATTATCTTTAATCTCCGTAATTTCACTCAATACCTTATGATCATCTTTTTCAAAGACTAGATGAAGATTAAGTAAATCACTTCCTGTATCTTCTGTCATTTTATTTTCTATATATGCAATGTTATCACTAATATATAATATTTTTCCAAACATACAATCACCTTATTTCTTAACTAATTATATCATGAACTAAAAGAAATGCAAAAAAAAGTGAAGCATTTTACAACTCACTTTTATTTAATTCCTCTAATTTTTTTGGAATATCAATCCTTTGAAACAAAGGATAAGGATCATTAACAATATAAATATGACCATGCACAAACGAACTTTCTTTGTCCTCTAAACCAATTTGATTTAAAATACTTTCTGTAGTTTCAGGCAAAAATGGACTTAATTCCCATGCACAAACCCTTAAAGCTTCTAATAAGTGATATAAAACAGTTTCTAAACGTGATTTTTTCGTTTCATCTTTAGCAAGTACCCATGGCATTGTTTCATCAATATATTTATTACACTTACGTAGTAAATCAAAAATTTCGTCTATGGCAAGACCTATTTCTAAATGATCCATTTTAGATTTCACTTTTGACTCTAAAGAATTAATACTTTCTAATAAGTTTTCATCAATAGACTCAAGAGTTTCACGATATTCAATTTTACCATCAAAATATTTATTTGCCATAGAAATAGTTCGATTTACCAAATTTCCCAAAATATTAGCCAAATCACTATTTATTCTTTCCATCACTAGTTCATAAGAAATCGTTCCATCATTTTGAAAAGGAATCTCATGAAGTACATAATAGCGAACAGCATCTACGCCAAACATTTCTACTAAATCATCAGCATACATAATATTTCCTTTACTTTTACTCATTTTATCATTACCATACAAAAGCCAAGGATGTCCAAAAATTTGTTTTGGTAAAGGCAAATCAAGAGCCATTAATATAATTGGCCAATAAATCGTATGGAATCGAATAATATCTTTACCAACTAAATGTAAATCTGCTGGCCACCATTTTTTAAAGTTTTCATCTCCACCATTTATATCATAACCAATATTTGTAATATAATTTGATAAAGCATCTAGCCAAACATAAACCACATGTTTATCATTAAAAGGAACACAAATCCCCCAATCAAATGAAGTTCGAGAAACACACAAATCTTGTAAACCAGGCTTTAAAAAATTATTTACCATTTCATTTTTTCTAGAAACAGGTTGAATAAAATCAGGATGAGATTCAATATATTGAACTAATTCTTCTTGATACTTAGACAATTTAAAAAAATATGCTTCTTCACTTCTTGTAGTCACTTCTCTTCCACAATCTGGACATTTCCCATTTACAAGTTGAGATTCTGTCCAAAAAGATTCGCATGGAGTACAATAAAGACCCATGTAATTATCCAAATAAATATCCCCTTTTTGATAAAGATATTCAAAAATTCTACCAACAACTTCTTTATGATGCAATTCAGTAGTACGAACAAATTTATCATAACTAGTATTCATAACATCCCAAATTTTTTTTATTTCCCGGGAAATATTATCCACATGTTCTTGTGGACTTAATCCGGCCTCGTTTGCTTTCAATTGAATTTTTTCTCCATGTTCATCTGTTCCCGTTTGAAAATAAACATCGTAACCCTTACTTCTTTTATAACGCGCTATAGAATCAGCTAAAACTATTTCATATGTATTTCCAATATGAGGTTTACTTGAAGCATAAGCTATCGCTGTAGTTATATAAAATTTCTTATTTTCCATATTTCTCTAACATTCCTTTCTACGTCCTTTCAGTCCTTGAAAGGCACA
>CAOJCV010000050.1 GCA_948432605.1 uncultured Mycoplasmatota bacterium
ATTACTATTTGGTATTATAAACCTGTAATTATTATATCATGTCTTTGAATGATAATTACAGGCTTTTTTACTATGATGTAAGAGGATTGGTTAGTATTACTATTGGAGTTTTCATGCTCGCACGATAAAGTGTTAACTAACCTCTACATTACATATTCGATTAAACAAGTTGAGTTTATTACTCGTATAAAGAACCAAAATGAAAATTTGTAGAAAAGTTAGATCCAATCATTATTATTTAAGGAGGAAGTTAATAGGCATATCTCCAAACGTGGTAATAAATATTTAAGAAAAACTGGTTATGAAGTAATGAAAGCAATTAAATCTTTTTATAGTGTTGGTAATGAATTTTATGATTATATGTTAAAGAAAGAAGTCTGAAGGCAAAAAGAAAAAAGTTGCTAAAATAGCAGCTTTAAACAAGTTCCTAAGGCAATACTATGTCAAGTTAATCAAATTATACAATTAAAATTTTTAACCTTATTTGAGGTGTTTTTATCATGCAATAATATTCTAAATTCAAATTTTTAATTTTTTTAATGAAAAACTATTGATTTATATTAGCAAGTTTATTTTCTAAAGAAATTAAGAAGATAGAAACTATTTATACTTCTACTTTTTACAACTATGTAGATTAAGACAAACTAGAAAAATTTTACAAAAAAGAGCCTCATATGAAGTGTAAAAGAAAATCTATAAATGAAGAAAAAAAGGCAAAGCAAAACCTAGTTGATAGCAATAAGATTAAAAATAGTGGATAGTATTTACTTTAGTAGAAAGAAAAACAAGATTTCAAATTACAATTAAATACAAAGATAAAAAGAATTTAAAAATTATAAATTAAACGATATTTTTAATATCTACTACCTTGGATTATGGAGTTGAATTTTTTAAATGGAAAGATATTCAAGAATATTTAAAATCCACTTGTTATTTTGCTCTTCCTTATTCTTCTGATGAATTGTTATGAAAACAAATGCCTTATTAATAAAAAAAATAAGGCAGATTCTTAATCTATAAATCTTCCTTAGAGTTATTCAACATGGAACTAGATAAACTAGTTCCATTAACAGCTTAATTTTAACATCAACTTTACACTTTTTATTATAAATTTCCAGTTTCTACTTGAAATTTAGCAATTAAAAATAATTTAATATTTAAAAAAATTTCAAAAAAAACAAAATCACATACTTGTTCTTTCCATAATATATTTTTTTAAATCTTTTTTATCTATTGTAATTTGTTCTGCGGTATCTCTATCTCTAATTGTTACAGTACCATGATTAATAGTTTCATCATCTACTGTTACACAATATGGAGTTCCTATTGCATCGCTTCTTCTATATCTTTTACCAATACTACCAGATTCGTCATAGCTACACATAAAATCAGGAGACAGTTCTCCATAAATCGCTATTGCAGTCTCAGCATGAATTTTTTTGATTAAAGGTAAAATAGTTACTTTGTAAGGGGCAAGAACAGGATTTAATTTTAAAACCAATCGTTCATCACCTTCAATAAGATCTTTTTGATAAGCATCACTTAACACTGCCAAAATCATTCGATCCAGTCCAACAGCTGGTTCTACAACATATGGCAAATATTTTTCATTTGTTTCAGGATCTAAGTATCTTAAATCTTCTTTTGAATGATTCATATGAACACTTAAATCATAATCAGTACGATCTGCAATTCCCCATAGTTCACCCCAACCAAATGGATAACGATATTCAATATCAGTAGTTGCTTTGCTATAAAAAGATAATTCTTCTTTTTCATGATCACGATATCTTAAATTTTCTTTTTTTAAACCTAAATCCTTTAAAAAATCTAAACATACATTCTTCCAATACCCAAACCATTCTAAGTCTGTTCCAGGCTTACAAAAAAATTCCATTTCCATTTGCTCAAATTCTCTAGTTCGAAACGTAAAATTACCAGGAGTGATCTCATTACGAAAACTTTTTCCAGTTTGACATATACCAAAAGGAACTTTTGCTCTCATACTTCTTTGAACATTTAAAAAATTAACAAAAATACCTTGGGCAGTTTCTCCACGTAAATATACTTTACTTTTAGCTTCTTCAGTAACACCTTGATGTGTTTCAAAAAGCAAATTAAATTTTCGAATTGGAGTGAACTCATTTCCACCACATTGAGGACAAATAATATGATTTACTTTAATATAATCTTCTATTTTTTCATTTGACCATCCATCTCCAGTTTCAACTCCTCCAGTAAATTCTTCTATAAGTTTATCTGCACGATGACGGCTTTTACAACGTTTACAATCAATTAAAGGATCAGAAAAACTTGCCACATGACCACTCGCTACCCATACTTCTGGATTCATTAAAATTGAAGCATCAATTCCATAATTATAAGGATTTTCTTGAACAAATTTTTTCCACCAAAATTTTCGAATATTATTTTTCAATTCCACTCCTAAAGGCCCATAATCCCATGTATTTGATAATCCTCCATAAATTTCGCTTCCTTGAAAAATATATCCATATTGTTTACAATAATTTACTAATTCTTCCATTTTCATAATTTTTCCCTCTTTCTATAAAAGAAAAAACTCCTAGCATTTGTAAGGACGAGAGATAACCCGCGGTTCCACCTTACTTATTCTAGAAGAATCTCTTTTTTTATATAGCTCAGGTATTCCACACCTTCATCGCTTCTCTAATAACATTATAATAGTTTTTTTAAATTTTTCAATATTTTTTTTAATTTCTTATTAATCTTTCATGCTACTTAAAAAAGAATGGCTTTCTACTAGACCATTATACTACTTTGAAGATGCTTATAAAACCATTTTTGATTTTATTGAGGGGTTTTACAATCCAATTCGACTTCACTCTAGCATTGGGTATGTCTCTCTAATAATTTTTGAAAAACAATACAAAAGTGAAGAAATTTTGTAAAAACCCCCTCACTTTTGTGTACCAAATATTGACATAACTCCCAGCAAAAAAATCACAACTTTACCAAAACTTCAAAAGTTCCACTACTATAAGGAGCTACTTGATATGGAGGAAAATAAAATATAATTCCTTTATCTGTCATAACATAATTCAAAAAATATTCTTCTTTAGAAGTAGTACCTTCCATCATCCAAAGAGTATTAACAATACGTGGATTTATAATTAAATTTTGACGTACCTGAAAAGATACTTTTTCTAAAGAAATCAATTCTTCTAAATTCACAATATTATGTTTATTCGTATCATAAACTATAGTCCATATGTTTGCATTCGGATGAGCTCCCCCTGTATATTCTTCATAAAATAAAACTACAGAGCAATAATTTTTATAAGAATAAATTTCATTCGTTAAATATAAAGTATAATTTAGATCCTTTTGGACATTCACATCATTTAATTTTTCTAAAAAATTATTTTTAACTTCAGTAACCTTATTATAAATTTTATGTTTGTGATACTTTTTTATTTCCACTTCTTGAGCTTTTGCAAGTTCACAATTTAAAGAAAAAAAAGTAAAAAATAATAATCCTAAACAAAAAAATACTACAATATAATATTTCCATTTCATATTACATTATAGTATAAATTCTTATTTTTTATGAACAACAAACACAGAATCTTCTACATCAACTTCTAAAGTATCACCAACATTAAAATCTTGTGAGATCATCTCATGAGCAATTAATGTTTCTATGTTTTTTGTAACATAACGTTTAATCGGTCTTGCTCCAAATTCAGGATCAAAAGATTCTTCAATAACTTTTTCACAAGCTTTTGGAGTAAGCACAAAATGTAAATAATTATTTTGCAATCTCAAATTAATTTCATCGATTATTTTTTCTAAGATTTCTCCAACAACCTCTTTTTTCAAAGAATGAAAAACAATAATTTCATCAATACGATTTATAAATTCTGGTCGAAAAGAACTTCTTAAAATATCAATTACTTTACCCTCAGCATCTGATTCATTTTCTAAAATATATTCACTGCCTAAATTACTAGTCATAATAATAATTGTATTCTTAAAATCAACAGTTCTTCCTTGAGAATCAGTAAGACGTCCATCATCTAATATTTGTAATAAAATATTAAATACATCTTTATGAGCCTTTTCTATCTCATCAAATAATACGATGCTATAAGGATTTCGTCGAACAGCTTCAGTCAATACTCCGCCTTCATCATATCCAACATATCCTGGAGGAGCTCCTATTAAACGAGAAACATTAAAAGCTTCCATATACTCAGAACAGTCAATTCTAATCATATGTCGTTCATCATCAAATAATTCGAAAGCAAGCGATTTAGCAACTTCTGTTTTACCAACCCCAGTAGGTCCAAGAAAAATGAAAGAACCGATTGGACGATTTGGATCTTTAATACCACTTCGAGCTCGAATAATCGCTTCACTTACTAAGTTTAAAGCTTCATCCTGACCTTTCACTCGTGATTTTAATCGTTCCTTCAAAGTTAACAGTTTTTCTCTTTCACTACTTACAAGTTTTGATACAGGAATATGAGTCCATCTAGAAATAATTTCAGCAATGCCCTCCTCACTAACAATATCTGATAAAATGCGATTCTCATTTGTATCTTTTAAAGAATTTAATTCACTTTCTAAATTTGGAATCACTCCATGTCGTAATCGTGCACTTTTTTCTAAATCATAATTATTTTCAGCTGAAGCTAGTTCAAACTTTGCTTTTTCTAATTCACTTTTCTTCTCATTAATTTTATCTTTTAAGCTTTTTTCAGCTTCCCAACTTTGACGCATGCTACTTTCTTCTTGTTTTAAAGATTCAAGTTCTTTTTCAATATTTTCTTTTCTCGTTTTAGAAATCTCATCATTTTCTTTTTTTAAAGCTTGACGTTCTATTTCCAAAGACATAATTTTTCTACTCAAAGTATCTAACTCGACAGGCACAGAATCTAATTGCATTTTTATTGTTGCACAAGCTTCATCAACTAAATCTATTGCCTTATCAGGAAGAAAACGATCAGTAATATAACGATCTGATAATGTTGTCGCAGCAACTAAAGCACTATCTTTAATCGTAACTCCATGAAAAATTTCAAATCGTTCTTTTAAACCTCTTAATATAGTAATCGTATCTTCTACTGATGGTTCATTTACTAAAACCTTTTGAAATCTTCTTTCAAGTGCTCCATCTTTTTCAATATATTTACGATATTCATTTAATGTTGTTGCTCCAACCAGATGAATCTCTCCACGTGCAAGCATTGGTTTTAACATATTTGATACGTCCATTGCTCCTTCTGCACTATTACCAACAATCATATGAATCTCATCAATAAACATAATGATTTCACCATCAGAATCTTGGATTTCTTTTAAAACGGCTTTTAATCTTTCCTCAAACTCTCCACGGTATTTTGCTCCAGCAACCAAAGCTCCTAAATCTAATTCCCAAATTCTTTTATTTTTTAAACTATTAGGAACATCTCCTTTAATAATTCGTTCTGCAAGACCCTCTACAATTGCAGTCTTTCCTACTCCAGGGCTTCCAATTAAAACAGGATTATTTTTACTCTTACGAGATAAAATACGAATTACATTTCGAATTTCTTCGTCTCTTCCTATAACTGGATCAACTTTATTATCTTTTACATTTTTAGTAATATCTCGACCATATTTTTCTAAGACATTTTTAAGATCTTCTCCATTATTAGGATACATACTTATCCCTCCTTTAAATTCTATTGTATTATAACTCCGTTTTTAGCACTTGTCAATATAGAGTGCTATTCCCAAAAATGAAAGAGAGTATATAATTTCTTAAACATAGTATAACCAAATTTAAAAATTATACAAAAAAATTTAAAATAGCTCCAAAAATATCTTCATATTTTTCTAGTAACATTTCTCATCCAACTAACTTTGCATCACTGGTATCAATAGAAACCCCAATTTATGAATAAAATTTTCATCATAAATATCTAACATTTCCATTAAAACACTCAAACAAAAACATTATATATTTTAGTTCTTATTAAAAAGTGTTATTACATACTATTCAAGACCTAATACATAAGGATTTTGTTTCTCTCCTGTACCAGAAATAATACTTACATTAGATTTTAAAAAGATTGTTGGATAAACATTTGCTTGAAAGCCTAACATCATTACCCCTACTGAATCCCCAATCACAAAAGCATTGACATTTGAAGGCATTCTAAAGGCAGGATGTAATGTCCACTGTCTCCCACTTGAAGACTTATTTAACCAATTTTTTGCCATACAATTTTTAATTACTATAGTTTGACCACCTGCAATACTTTTTTCTAAACATAAATGACGATTCATAGTATCACTACCCAAAGTTGCATAACCATAATCACTAGGCGATATTAATCCAATTTTTCCAAGCCATGATGTAGTTCTTGTAACTGTATCAGTAGCCCACGGCGAAGTAATTGTTGGCCATTTCCCAGTATTATTACTTCTTTCCAATTCATAAAACTGCTGAGTGGTAATCTCAGGTAATGTTCCATCTTCTGCAATTTGTTTATCATTCGCGCCAGTATGCCAAATAACTTCTTCAATATATTTTTTTGCTTCTTCCCTTAGGCCATTCCCGTTAAATGAACACGTTCTCGAAATTACATCATCTAGCCCAATTATAGCACAATTTAAAATTGTTGAAGTACTATTATAATAGTTGACATTTAATAAATTTTTTAGCTTTGATTGACTCCACTCATTGATTCCCCATGCACGATTCACACTAGAATTTGAGCTATCCCATGGAAAACTACCAATGTTTTCATCTCTTATTAATTTAATTCTAGTTTCTTTATTGCTCTTACCATCTTCTATATTATTCATAACTCCGATAATTCGCCATAGCTCGTTATTAAACATGACATAATTATCTGGACTTGAACCAACATATCTTAAATTATTATCTTCTGTTTTATCATATAGCATATCTCCAATGATTTCACTTACCACTTCACTTTTATTCCCATATTCATCTTCGACATAAACATACACTTCATTTATTGTATTTTGTTCTAATTCTATTAAAGATGTTGTTGCTAGCCCATAGTTTATCGTTTGCTCATCAAATGTATAACTAGAACTACTCGTTCTTATATAGTTTACTCCATCTAAGCCGTAGTAGTAATACTTAATACTCATATTATCAAAAGAATTACTTGCATCTACTACTACTTCATTTTCGTTTCTTGTAACCTGAAACATTGCTATAGGATCTTCTCTATCAAAATTTTGTGTTAAGGAGCTTATAATTGTAACTTTACTCAATAATGTCTTATTCATAAAATCATCCTTAGTTGGAGTGCTCTCATTCATCCAGAGTCTTAATGTAAATGTTTTTGTTTCATTCGCATCTAAATATCCTGTTTCTAGTTTATAAGAAACACTTGCATCTTCTAGAGTTTTTTCCACTTCTTCGTTACTTGTAAGCAAATTCATTTCTTCATCTATCATTACTTTGATGTAATTTAAATTTTCTAATGTTGTTGTATTTAATATTTCTAAATTGATTTGATAAGATGCATAACTATCACAGGTATTCGTTATTTTGAATGTATAAGGAGTTAACTTCATTCCTTCTTCATCTACAATTGGATAAGCACTCTCTAAATGAATTGGATTTAAATCCGTAAACTCTACTTTGAAACATCCTGTTGTAATGACATTACTTACTTTTTGAGTTAGTGTCATACTCCATATGGCATACGATACTCCTGTTACAAACAGTATTGCTATAGTTAACAGAATTCCTATTACTATTTTATTGTTTGATTTTATCATACTCCACTCTCCTACTACTATTATGAATGTTATCTTTCTTATTCTATACAAAATTATAGAACATATTGTCATATTTTGCAATTTTATCTTTTCTATTCTTCTTTTTTATCCTATCATACCCCCCCCCCTAAAAGTCAAGAAGGTACTGAAAATGAAGAAAAAAAATAGCCAATGCTATTCACATTAACTATTTCAATAATTATCACATTTTTGTATCTACACACACACTAAAAGTACTGATTTATTCTTCAGTACTTTCTAGGTTATATAATTTTTAGTGTGTGTAATAAAAAACGTTATATGCACTTTTTTCATA
>CAOJCV010000051.1 GCA_948432605.1 uncultured Mycoplasmatota bacterium
AACACCTTCTACAGATATTTCTTTTTCCTCTTTATTTATAAGTAATTTTACTCCTCCAATATAGAATCGTACATATTATTCCTTTTTCTATTTTTTTATTTAAATTTTTTTAATACTTCATATTATTTATTATACTTCTTTTTCTGATTTTATCAATATATGCTACAATTTTTTTAACTCTCTTTGATAACGTTCTTCATATTCCTTATAGAATGGTAGATTTAGTTTATTTTTTATGTATTCCCAATCTATGTCGGTTTCTTTCCAGAAAAAATCTAAATCTGGAATTGCATACTCTCCTGGTTCATTATATTCTTGTATGTTCCCTTTGAAGCCTATACTCATTGGATCAACATAAATTCCGTAGGAATTATTTTTAAAAAGAAGTCTTCCTAAATTTTCTTGTTTTGGATCAAGCCAGATATTTCCTTTTGCTCTTTCTTTTTTATAAACATTATATACATCTTCTTTTGTAATATGTTGCATATCTATTTTATGTTCTACTTCTAGATAAAAATCTAAATCTTCCAGTTGTAAACGAATTAACGGAAAGACTAATGAAGAAGAAGATTCTATTACAAAAGTGGAATGGCATCTTCCTATTTTAATTATAAAATCATTTAAAAGAAAAGGATGAGAAAAACTGCCACTTTCTAATGGTATTAAATCACATAAATTTCCTTTTGCAAAGGCAAATATTTCATCCAATAAATAAATTAATACTTTGTATTTTTCTTTTAAAAAGGTAAGATTTTTTTCTATTCTTTGCCCTAGTAAAAATTGCCAATAAATAAGCTTTTTTTGTTTTTGAAACAATTCTTCATAAAAAGGAGAATCTTTTAACCTACTTAATAATTTAGTAATTTCAAAATTATTTAATTCTGATATTGTTAAAATCATTTCTTCCATCTTCTCATAATTTGTTAAAAGATATTGTTTTAAGTCAGCATCCAATATTTTTGTATTTATTAAATATTTTACACATTGATTTGTTGTTAAATATTCAAAATATTCTTCATCTATTATTGCTAATTTATAAATATCTGGCATTAAAGTATAAATCCAATATGATTTTTTCAGAGTTTTTAAATAGATTATTAAATATTGTTTATAAAGTGTTAAATTTCCTAAAAAAAGTTTGAAAAATTCTTTTTTTAATAAAATACTAAAAGTGCTTATTTCCTTAATAAATTCCTCTGGATCTAAAAGTTCTATAAAATAATCTAAATGTTTTGAAAGAATTTTTTCTTGAAAATTTGTTCCATAATACATATTTTTACATAAATCTAATATATCTTGTTTTGTAAATACAGTAATCGAAGTTTTCTTTTTTAAAAATTCTTTCATATTTTTTTCACTATAGTTCTGTTTCAAAACCCATTTTAAATAAGTTGATGAATGCATGGAACATCTCCCTCCATAGATTTATTATACTGAAAATTAATTTGTTGTAAATAAAAAGAAGCTTTAGCTCTCATAATTTATTCTATTTTTAATATAAATGATGTGATGGTTTCCTTCTCCTGAAACAATTTTGACTTTTGTGTCTAAAAATAAGTTCAATAATATATTTCATAAATTAGTAATATTAATTACAATAATATAGCTTTAATAAGTTCATATTAGCATTTCTAAAAATTTCATACTGAGTATTGCTTTTTGAATTTCTTCAATAATATTTTTAAAACATCTATGTAAAATTAAATAATTTAAAAGATATTTTTATCTTTAGTTATGAAAAATCTTTCATTTATTATTAAGTTTTGTTTTTTATAGAAAATGAATGATTTTTGAAAATTATCCTTTCAAGGCTATCATTTTATTGCAGTGGTAAACTTTTACATTAGAAATGGAAAGGATGTTTCAATATAAATATAAAATAAATACATATTTTATTATGAGAAGAACACAAGCACTTTATTTACCATGTAACGCTATTTCATGATTCATGTATTGGTTTATTTGCTTGGCATCCAGAAAACATACTACTTATACTCGAACCGATATTTTTTATAAAATTGCTTCCATATGTAATATTTATTAAGCTTTTGTCATTCAGAAACATAGAACTCATATTCGTTACTTTTGAGGTACCTAAATACTTCATTCCTTCTATCTCTTGGATCGGTTATAACAAATTAGACAAAAAAGAAAAGGACAGTTTATAATAATGAAAACGAAAGAAGGAAAAGAAATGCAAAGAAAATAGAAGAATAATTCGAAAATTCTTCTATTTTTGAAAAAAGTCTATTTGAAAAAATGAAAGAGTGTAAAAATTTGAAAAAAATGTTAATTTTTCAGCAGCCTCGTCAAGAAAAAAAACCAAAAATTTTCTTCAAATTTCTGGTATATCAATTTATTTTAAATTAGAAAGTAATTCATCTTTTTTCATAGTAGAATAACCTTTAACGCCTTGTGTTTTTGCTTCAGCTTTTAATTCTGCTAAAGTCATTTTACTATAATCTTTTGTAGCATTTTCAGATTTTACTTCTTCTTTTTTTACTACTTCTTTTTTTGGAGCTGTTTTTTCTTCTTTTACAACTTCTTTTGTTTCTTTTTTCTTTCCACTATTTAATGCTTCTTTAGAAACATTAACTAATTCTGTAAATGCTTTAGGATTATCAATTGCAAGTTCACTTAACATTTTTCTATTAATTTCAATTCCTGCAATAGAAAGTCCATTCATAAATTTAGAATAACTTATTTCATTTTCACGACATGCTGCATTAATACGTGTAATCCATAATTTTCTAAAGTCTCTTTTCTTTTGTCTTCTATCTCTATAAGCATAAGCCCCGCTATGGAAAACTTGTTCTTGAGCTGTTTTATATAAACGATGCTTACTTCCAAAATATCCTTTTGCTTTTTTAAGAACTTTTCTTCTTCTTGTTTTTGAAACAGTTCCACCTTTAACTCTTGCCATATTTGCACCACCTTACTAGATAACAGATTTAATTCTGCTAGCTTCTCCTTTACTTAATGTTCCTTTGTTACGTCTTTGACGAATTTGTTTTGCACTATCTTTGTTTGTTTGATGGTTTCCTCCACTTTTTTTATAAGTTAAAGTACCATTTTTTTTCTTTTTGAAAACTTTACTACTTGCTTTGTGTGTTTTCATTTTTGGCCCTTTTGCCATACTATAACCTCTTTCCTACTATTTTTTTGGTGCTAAGATAATAAACATGTTTTTCCCTTCTTGCTTCACTGGTGTTTCAACCATGCTTATCTCACTTAAATTATCTGCAAATTTTTGAAGTACCTCACGACCAAGCTCTGGATGAGCCATTTGTCTTCCTTTGAAACGAATAGATCCTTTTACTTTATGACCTTTTTCTAAATAACTATTTGCATTTTTTACTCTTGTATTAAAATCTTGAATATCGATTGTAATTGATAAACGATATTCTTTCATTTCTTTATTCGTTTCTCTTTGACGTTTCATTGCTTCTTTTTGTTTTTTTTGCTTTTCGTACTTATATTTGTTGTAATCAATTATTTTTCCAACAGCTGGAGTAGAATTTCCACTCATAAGTACTAAATCAAGTCCAGCAAAATTTGCAATTGTTTTTGCATCCTCTAAACTCTTGATTCCCATTTGCTCCCCATTTGGTCCAATTACCATAAGTTCTGAAACACGAATTTCATCATTAATTGGTAATTCATCTGTCTTCTTTGCTATATAAATGCACCTCCATACAATTAAAAAGGTAGATATATTGTATCCACCTTAACTTAAAAGAATAATAAAAACAACAATTCTTAAAAAGCATTGAACCTAGTACTTTTTGCACTCAGGTGAATGGTGGATCCATTTCTTTCCTTTTTTATAACAAATTTAGTTTACAAAATAATTTTATGCTTGTCAATTCTTTTTGTACGTAAATCGTTCAAATTCCTCTTTTTTTACAATATTTTTTCAAAAATTTCTTTTTTTACTTATTCTTTTATAATGCTTTCTTTATAAATACGACTTGCCTCATCTAAATCTAAAAGCAAAGACTCGATAGCACTTTCTTCATTTGTTCTTACTCCACTTGCAAATTTATGGCCACCACCATGGTACTTAGATGCTATTTCATTAATTATTGGTCCTTTGCTTCTAATATTTACTTTATAAACATCATTCTTGGCATCATGTGTTACAAATGCCCAAACATAAACATCTTTAATGTAATTAAAATCATTTATCATGTTAGAAGCTGTAGATGCATCTACTCCAAATTCTTGAATTGTGTCATCGGAAATTCTGACATAAGCAAAACCATTTTTTGTGACTTCTAAATTATCGGACAAATATCCATGAAACCTAATTTCTTCTAATGGTCTTTCATATAATTTTTCATATAGTTTTGCAAAGTTAATACCTGATCTTTTTATTAATGAAGAAACAATATCAAAGGTTTCTACACTAGTATAATACAGTAAAAAGCGATCACTATCAGATACAATTCCACAAAAAAGATTGCTTGCTACACTTGGCAGCAATGGTAAATTACTTTTCAATATTAAACTCGCAATCATTTGACATGTGCTAGAAGCACCTTCATCGATCCATTCTAAGCCACCAAAATCTTCTTCAAACGGATGATGATCTATTTTAATTACACTTTGATAATTTAATCCTTCAATCCCATCTACTCGATATAAGTTTGGAACATCTAAGGTAATTAATAAAACTTTTTTTAAAGAAGTTACATCTATACGATCTAACATACCAAATTTTTTAAATTTTGAAACTCCTAGTCCTACTGCATAAACTTTTTTCTTTGGATATTGTTTTAAAATAGTATCACGTAGAGCTATTTGACTACAAATCGCATCAGGGTCTGGGCCAACATGTCTTGCAATTACTATGGTTTCGTATTGTTTTATTTTTCTTAAAATTATCTTCCTGATATCACTTTTCATGATGTAAACCTCTTTCTATATATTTTGATATGTATCTCTCGCAATCATTACTTCTTCATCTGTTGGCACTACATAAGCTTTTATTGTAGAATCATTGGTTGTAATGCATCCTTCATGTATATCATGATATCCTGCAATACTTTCATTTACTGAAGAATCTACTTTTACTCCTAAAAAGCTTAATTTTTCTAATATTCTGCGACGTTCTAATGCACCATTTTCACCAACTCCTGCTGTAAAAACAATTCCATCACAGCCTTCTAGTTCAAAGTAATATTGAGCAATATAATCAACAATTCTTTTGACAAACATATCTTGTGCTAATTTACTTTTTTCTTCGCCAAGTTTCACGTGATCATATATATCTCTCATATCACTAAACTCTTCGCTAAGTGCTAATACTCCACTTTGTTTATTTAAAATGGTATTTAATTCTTCTGGCGTTAGGCCTGTTCTTTGCATGATATAAAGTAATATCGTTGCATCAATATCTCCACATCTTGTTCCCATAATTAATCCTGCATTTGGTGTAAATCCCATTGAAGTATTTAAACATTTCCCATTTTTTATTGCACTAATGCTCGCACCTGATCCAATATGGCATATTATAAGCTTTAAATCATCTCGGCCTAATTTTTTGGCCATAAATTCACTCACATATTTATGGCTTGTTCCATGAGCACCATAACGTCTAACTTGATATTTATGATACCATTCCATTGGAAGAGCATACAAATAATTTTCTTTTGGCATAGTTTGATGAAAAGAAGTATCAAACACTGCAATATGCGTAGCATTTGGTATTATTGCTTGAGCTGCTTCTATTCCTTTTACTGCTGCGGGATTATGAAGTGGTGCTAAATTTGATAAAGATGCAATATCTTTTAAAACGTCATTTGTTATAACAACACTTTTATCATAATGATCTGCTCCTTGAACAACGCGATGTCCAACTCCACTTATTTCAGAAAAATCTTCTACAACATGTAGCTCTAATAATTCATTCATTAATGCTTCAAATGCTACAGTATGATCTTTTAAATCCATTTCTTTTTCTATTTTTTCACCATTTATTTTGATAGTATAATGTCCACCAGAAATTCCGATGCGATCAAAAGTTCCACTTACTAAAATTTTCTCTTCAGGCATTTCAAAAGCTTTAAATTTCAAAGTTGAGCTTCCTGCGTTTACTGCTAATATTTTCATAATTTCAACTCCTATATTTATTATAAAACAAAAAAAGATATTTTACTATCTTAATTTACATCTAAAATTTATTAACTACAAATTACGTAATATAATCAAATGGTCTTACTTCTCTACTTAAACTGCAATGAGTGAGATATTTTTATCTCAAACATTGTGGTCCTGTTCCTAAGTCAATTTCTAATTTTTCTTCTTCATTCAGAAATATATCATGTGTTATTTCATAAGGAGAGATTATTGAATTTCCTTTTTCATCTAAATCACTTTTTATTTGTTTCATATATGTCACCTATTTTTATTATGGTATAAAGCTTATAATTTTATACCATAATAAGAGTGGTGATATGTTTGAAAAATAATTATTTTAATCAACGAATTAGTTGTAATGTTTCGCAATGTAAACATTTTGATTCAAAAGAAGAAAGATGCTCTTTAGGTTCTATTCACGTTGGAGTAAATTTATCCACTACTTGCTGTGATTCTTTTGAACAAAAAAACGAATTACAGTAGTTCTTCAAATTCGTTTTTTTTATGTGTTGTAATTATTGTTTCATTTAACACAGCTTCTTTTATTAAATCTTCATAAGGAATTAATTTTTCATATTCTAAACATTTTTCTAATTCAGGGTTAATTATTGGATGTTCTGGAACAAAAATTGTACAGCAATCTTCATATGGTAGGATACTGGTTTCGTATGTTCTAATTTTTTTTGCTATATCTATAATTTCTAGTTTATCAAAACAAGCAACTGGGCGTATTACTGGTATTTTTACTACTTCATTAATTACACTCATACTAGATAATGTTTGACTTGCAACTTGTCCAATACTTTCTCCATTTACTAATATTTTACAACGGCTGTGATAGGCTATTTTGGCAGCTATCCGATACATCATACGACGCATTATTGTAATTAAGTATTCATGAGGAATATTTTTATAAATTTCTTCTTGGATTTTTGTAAATGAAATTATATGAACTTTTATTTCACTGCCATATTCACTTAATATTTTGCTTAGAGATAAGACTTTGTTTTTTGCTTCTTCACTTGTATGGGGAGGACTTTCGAAATAAATTGCTTCTAATTTTACACCACGTTTCATTGTAAGATATCCAGCAACTGGAGAGTCAATTCCACCAGATAGCATTAAAAGCCCTTTGCCAAGAGTTCCTACAGGATATCCACCGATTCCTTTGTATACCTCAGTATAAATATAGGCAAATTTTTGACGCACTTCTACATAAATTGTTAATTCTGGATTATGAACATCGACTTTTGTATTAGTTTTATTTTTTAAAACAATTCCACCTAATGCTTTACTTATTTCTAAGCTTTTTAAAGCGTAACTTTTATCACTTCTTTTTGTTTCTATTTTAAATGTTTTAAAAGATAAAGAAGATAATAGCTGAATCAATGAGTTAGTAATTGTCTCTATTCTAGTATCTGATATTTCGTAACCCACTACAATTTCATGAATTCCAAAGGTGTGGCGAACAATTTCTAAAACACTCGAAAAATCTTCTTCTTTTGTTTCTAAAAACATTCTTCCCTTATCAAAATTAAGTGTTATTTCATATTTTTTTAAACGATTTAGCAAATTCATCTTTAATTGTTTTAAAAACATTCCAATGTTTGCTTTTTTTGTATTTAATTCTGCGTATTTAATCAATATTATTTTTTTCAAAAGACTCACTTCCTCGTTTTTAATCTTAACAAAAAAAAGAAAGAAGCACAATGAAAAGTTTAAAATGCTCCTTCCCAGGAAGAATGTGTTGGCTTATTCGCTGGGCAATTTAAAAACATATCTTCAATGAAAGCATTT
>CAOJCV010000052.1 GCA_948432605.1 uncultured Mycoplasmatota bacterium
GAAAAAAGTGCATATAACGTTTTTTATTACACACACTAAAAATTATATAACCAAAATATATAACATCAACATTGGTGTTATTTTTAATTAAAAAAACAAAAAAATAGTAGGGGGATTATGTAGATAAATAAAAAAAAATTTGTTATAATGTGTAAGACAAAGAATAAAGGATGTGAATATTATGTCATTATTAACATTATGGTCGTTATTTACAAAAGTTTTAGACATCTGTATTGTTTGGATTTTATTTTATTTCATTTTAAAAAATATAAGAAACAATGTAAAAATGGTCTTAATTGTAAAAGGGGTATTATTAGTAATAGCAATCGAAATATTAAGCAAAATATTAAATCTATACACAGTAGGCTTACTGCTTGAATATGTTGTGGAATGGGGGCCACTTGCCATTATTGTAATTTTTCAACCAGAAATTAGAACAATGTTAGAAAGTATAGGAAGAACTCAATTACTTGGAAGACATAAAGTTTTAACTGTAGATGAAAGAGAAAAAATGGTTGTAGAAATTATGAAATCAATCGAATATTTAAAAAGAAATCGAATCGGGGCTTTAATGGTTATCGAACGAGATGTTTCATTACAAGAATATATTGGAAGAGCAACAAAAATTTATGCAGATATCTCCAATGAATTACTAAGTAGCTTATTTTATCCTAATAGTCCATTACATGATGGAGGAGTAATATTACAAGGAGATAGAATTACATGTGCAAGCGCAGTATTTCGAACAAGCATGAATCCATCATTAAGTAAAAAACTGGGAACACGCCATCGTGCAGCCCTTGGAATAGCAGAAGAATCAGATGCACTTGCATTAGTCGTATCAGAAGAAACGGGTAGAATAAGTATTGCTTGTGATGGAGAATTACACTATAACTTAACTTTAGACGACTTTAGATTAATGTTAATGGATGAATTAAAACCAAAAACAGAAGTATTCTATGATTCAGATGAAAAGGATGACACAGAAGCAGGTGATTTAGATGAATAGCTTATTAAAAAAAATAGGAAAACTTGCCAAAAAAGTTTTTCATGTGATTGATGACAAACTGATCACACCGATTAGTCGAGCTCTATATTTCTTATTTGAAAAATTAAAAAATAATCCAATTCATGTTGAAAAATTTTTGAATAGACCATTAGTGTTAGTATACATTTCTTTGGGACTTGCAACAGTAACATTTTTCTTAGTAGATAGTCAAGTCATAACATTAGTAGAAACTCAAGCAGAAATATTATCAAATCAAAAAGTAACTGTATTATACAATAAAGAAAGTTATGTTGTTGAAGGACTAGTAGATCATGCAGATATTATATTAACTGGTAGAAAAAGTGCTCTTTACTTAGCAAAGCAATTAGGAAGTCATGAAGTAGTACTAGACTTATCAGATTACGAGCCAAGCGATCAACCAAGAAAAGTAGCATTAACATATAACCAAACAATTGATAATATTAACTATAAACTTGATCCTGCTTATGTAAGTGTAGTTATTAAGAAAAAAGAAAGTGAACAAATGTCAGTAACACATGAGCTATTAAACGAAAATAAATTAAATGAAAAATTTTCAGTTTCAAACGTAACATTAGGACAAACAACAGTAGTTGTAAAAGGTTCAAAAGACGCATTAGAAAGCGTTGCAACAATCAAAGCTTTAATTGATTTAAGCAATAACAAATTTACGGAAGCAATAACATATGAAGTTGATAACATACCTCTTGTAGCTTATGATAAGAATGGACAAGTCATAGAAAATGTTGATATTGTACCTGGTAGTATAAGTGCAAGCATTTCATTTAGTACTTATAAAGCAACTGTTCCAGTAGTTGTGTCTACAACTGGTGATTTAGTAGCTGGAAAATCAATTTCTTCTATCACAATAAATGGTAAAACAAATTACACTGTCGACATTTATGGAGAAAAAGCAGATATTGATAAAATTACTAGTGTACCTGTAATCATAGATGTAAATCATCGTGGTGGAGAAGGAGCATCAACTTATACAGCTAGTATTCAAAAATTAACAGGAGTACGTTCAATGAGTGAAACAAATGTAAAAGTTGTCGTGGCTTTTGGAGATGAAAAACAAAAATCAATTAATATCAATAATATAAGACCAATTAATTTAGGAAGTGGACTTACAGTAAATAGAACAACAAATGACCCAATAACAGTTCAAGTAAAAGGAGTACAATCAGTAATTGACTCAATTAGTGAAGAAAATATATCAGCATATATAGATCTTGCAAACTTCACAGTTGGAGAATCTGAAGTAGACGTAATAGTTGAAAACAATGATCCTCGCTTAAAATTTGTCGTAATGAATAAAGCAAAAATAGTTATATCAAATGAATAGAAGTACAAGTTTACTTCTTTTTTCACCCATGAAAGTTTATTAAGTACTTTTACCTTAAATTTAACAGATTTTAATATGAATTCTAAATAATAGCTTCCTAGAGGAATTTATTAAAGCTTTTTTGATAAAATCGTTGTCTCTAAAATAAATAATGAGCCATTATATTAAACCAGATATATATTTAAACCCTTTTAATACAAAAAGGCATAAAAAAAAATAAAGGTGCAAAGCATTTCAATGCTCCTTAGAAAAAGATTTTTTATTTAATAGAAGTCAACTGATGAACACAATAGAAAATAGTGTTAGAAAAGATAGAAAACCTAATAAATATACATATGATATTTATAGCGAATCATTGTCATCAATAAAGAGTAAAAAAAATAAATCACTCTTTTTGCACGAAAAAAGGAGAAAAAGAGAAGAAAATAAAAATTTTTCTCAAAAGTAGCAAAAGAAAGACATACAAAAATAAATCTGTAAACTTCCCCATAAACCAGAAAAAAACTTTATTAAAAAGAAAAAAAGTTATATAATTAAAGTGTCAAATCTTAATTGAAAATTTGAGCATTCAATAAGATTGATGGGTGTAGAAATAAGTTCGTTTAAAAGAAAGAAGCTTATTTCTTTTATTTTCCCTAGAAAAGCAATGACGGATTTAGAACCCAAATCTAATAATTGCCTAATGGTATGAGCAAATTGAGTGAATAGATAATGAGTTTGCATAGCTTATAGTTAATACTACACATATAGGTAATATCAAATAAAATATTTTTTTTGGTTATTAAAACCTTGATTTTCAATCTTCCAACGTTTTCTACCCAAATGAATTATTTTTTTAATATTGTTACTTGTGAATAAGAGCGTTTTAGAAGATGAAATAAAACTATTGAGAAGTAAGTTACAAAAGTAGCTTGCTTTTTTTCTTTACATAAGAAATATTAACATATATAATCTACTTAAGAAAGGATGATCCAAATGCTAAAAGATTATGAAATTGCATATCAAAACAAAATGGAAAATATCAAAGAAATAGCTAAAAAAATAAATTTAAAGGAAGAAGAATTAGAGTTATACGGAAATTACAAAGCTAAAATAAATATTGAACCAAAAAGCGAGAAAAACTCTAAATTAGTATTAGTTACAAGTATGAATCCCACACCTTATGGAGAAGGTAAAACGACGGTAGCAATAGGCCTACATGATGCACTAAGAAAAAAAGGAATTAATTCGTTGCTAACTCTTAGAGAACCTTCTTTAGGTCCTGTTTTTGGAATAAAAGGTGGAGCTGCAGGTGGAGGATATGCTCAAGTAGTGCCTATGGAAGACATTAACTTGCATTTTACAGGAGACTTTCATGCCATTACAACGGCCAATAATTTAATATCAGCAATGATTGACAATAGTTTATATCAAGAAAATTCACTAAATTTAGATCCAGACAAGATATATTTTACTAGAACAATGGACATGAACGATCGCGTTTTAAGAAATATAGTGATAGGAGTAGGAGCTAAAACAAATGGAATAGAAAGAAAAGAAAAATTTACTATAACAGCAGCATCAGAAATTATGAGTACTTTGTGCATGTCAGAAAATATAGAAGATTTACGAAAAAATTTAGACAAAATTATTATTGGAAAAAATGTAAATAATGAATTTGTTTACTTAAAAGAACTAGGGATAACAGGTTCATTACTTGCACTTTTAAAAGATGCAATAAAACCTAATTTAGTACAAACATTAGAAAAAAATCCAGTATTAATACATGGAGGCCCATTTGCTAATATTGCTCCAGGCGTTAATAGTATAGTGGCAACAAAAACAGCTTTAAATTTAGCAGATATTGTAGTAACAGAAGCAGGATTTGGTTTAGATCTTGGAGGATTTAAATTTTTAGATATCGTATCTAGAAATCATAATTTAACAGTATCTGGAATTGTCTTTGTCGTGACATTAAAAGCAATAAAACATCATGCTGCTAAAGAAGAATTAGAAGAAATTGAAAAAATAAAAATTGGCTTTGAAAACATAAGAGCTCATTTAGATAATTTAGAAATGTTAAAAGTGCCATACGTAGTAACACTAAATAAATATGCAACAGATAAAGAAAGTGAAATAAATATATTAAGAGATTTATTAAAAGAATATCAAAAAGAATTAATTTTAAACGATGTATTTAGAATGGGAGGAGAAGGGGCATTAGATCTTGCAAAAGAAGTTTTAAAACTTGAAAATAACAAAATGGAGTATCTGTATAAATCAAATAATAGTATAAAAGAAAAAATCGAAATGATAGCTAAAAAATTACTACATGCTAATAACGTTATATATGAAACTTTAGCAGAAGAAAAAATAGCCTCAGCTGAAAAATACTTTTCTCATTTACCTATTTGCATTGCTAAAACACAGTATTCTATCAGTGATGACCCCAAAAAATTAGGATACCCTAAGAACTATTCAATTACTGTAAAAGACATTAGAATATATAATGGAGCAGGATTTATTACTATTTACTTAGGAAACATACTAACTATGCCAGGCCTTTCAAAAACTCCTTCAGCCCTTAATATTGATATAGAACATGGAGTCATAAAAAATATATTTTAAATTACCAAAAAAAGTGTTAAAATATGTGTTTAAAAGGAGTTCATTATGCATTTAAAAAAAATAAAAATCTTACTTTTAAGCACAGCAATACTTATTGCCCAGCAAAAAAATCAACCTAATATATATGCATCTGAG
Source organism: uncultured Mycoplasmatota bacterium (assembly GCA_948432605.1). Lineage (GTDB taxonomy): Bacteria > Bacillota_I > Bacilli_A > RF39 > UBA660 > Ventrenecus. The sequence goes on from CAOJCV010000052.1 coordinate 5,115, forward strand.
ATAGTTTCACTAATAACCGAATCTGATATCACTATTTATGAAAAAAAGAATGGGGAATATATCAAAGTAGAAAAACCAGGAAAAGATGCAACAGAAATTCAAATTGTTTTATCAGGATACAAAAAAGAGTTATGTTGGTTAAAAGACTATACTAAAATAGAAAGTTTAAAAATTTATAATCTTGATAACAATACAGATTTAAGTTTTTTACCATATCTTACCAATTTAAAAAAATTTACAATATATGAAGGAAAAAAAGGAGCTAAAACAAATTTAGAGTATTTAAAATCATGTGAAAATTTAGAATCATTAGAAATTAATAGTTCATTAGAAATTGATTTTGTTATTTTAAAAGACTTGAAAAAATTAGAAACATTATGGATAATGAATGGGATATATATAAATTTAGAGCTTTTAAAAGAGTATAAAAATATAAGAACTCTAAAAATAGATGTGAATGAAAATACTCCAAGAAATTTAATAGAATCTTTAACGCATTTAAAAGAACTTAAACTTTATATAGAAGAAACAGAAAGTATAGAATATCAAAAACTTACTTTTTTAGAGGAATTATCATTTGGAAACTCGATGCCTTATTCAGTTATTATCAATTTTTCAACAGAAGATTACGATATATTAAAAAGACACAATGTTAAAATTAAATCAGATAAAGAAGGATATATGGATAAAATAATTTCTTTGAATAAAGAATTAGATGATACAATAAATTCATTAAATTTAAATAATTTATATTCAAAAGAAAAAACTTTTAAAATAGTTGATTATGTTTTAAAAGAATTAACTTATGATGAAAAGGTAGCCCATTATTTAACAAAAAATGTTGATATCCGTGGTTATGCATCGGGATTTTATAAAGAAGGACTATTATATGCTGCAATGGAAAGTAACAGTGCAATTTGTGGTAACTACGCAGCATTATTAAAAGCTCTTTTAACAAGAGTGGGGATCGAATCATATTATTTAGAAAATTCATACCATGCATGGAATTTAATCAAATTAGATAATAATTACTATTATATTGATCCAACTTTATTAGACAATCAAAAGTTATCTATAGAGTGGTATTTAATGAATCCCTTAGATGTAAATGATAAATTTCATCAATTAGAATATCCATTACAAAATTTAATAAGAAAGTAAAAAGGAACCTCTAGCGATTCCTTTTTATTCAAATGGATGTGAGTCAATATGATGAAATAATACACCAATATTAACTAAACCACATATACCAATTAAAGTATAAATGACTTTTACAATCATAGAACCTGCTTCAAAAATTGCAGTAACTAAATTGAAATCAAATAGACCAACTAGTCCCCAGTTAACAGCGCCTAAAATTGTAAAAACTAAACAAATCTTATATACAATTTCCATTATTCCCATCCTTTCAAAATTAGTATGTAAAAGAAAGAATATTTTATACATAAAAAAAGAAAAAAATTTAATCATATTTCTTTTTATTAAAAATATAGTTAAGTAGAAAAGGAATGTGGTGAAGATGAAAAAATTATTAGTAGTACTCCTTTTAATTGCTTCTTGTGTAACAGGATGTGGGAAAAAAGGAACCGAAAATATTAAGAAAGATTTTGTTTCTAAAGTAAATGAGACAAAAAGTTATACACTAAAAGGAAATATGGAAATTTATGCAGAAGAAGAAACATTTACTTATAGCTTAGAAGTAGATTTTCTAAAAGACTATTTTTATAAAGTAAAAATGGTAAATCAAACAAATAATCATGAACAAATAATACTTAGAAACAAAGATGCAGTATATGTTATCACGCCTTCATTAAACAAAAGTTTTAAATTCCAAAGTGAATGGCCTGATAATTCTAGTCAAAGTTACTTATTAAAAGCAATCGTAACAGATATTACAAACGATCAAAATAGCAGTGTAGAAGAAGTAGATGGCAACTATGTTATTAAATCAAGTGTAAATTATCCAAATAATCCAGAATTAAAATATCAAAAAATAACATTGGATAAAGAAAATAATATTAAAAAAACAGAAATATTTGACGAAAAAGACAAATTAAAAATGAAAGCAACATTTACAAGTATTGATTATAAAGCAAGTTTAAAAGAAGATGATTTTAAACTAGAAGATTATATAAAAGAAGAAACAAAAACAGAAAATAAAAATTCAACAAATAAAAAAGAAGAGAATAAAACTGATACGAAAAAAGAAGAGACAACAGATCAATCAAAAAAAGAAACAACAGATAACGAGGATTGTGAAGCAAAAGGAACATGTAAAGAAAATACAAAATGTGAAGGAGACAACTGTAGCAAAAAAACTGGATCATTAGATAATATTCTTTACCCTCTATATATTCCTAGTAATACGTATCTTTCAAAAAGTGATAAAGTAAATACGGATGTAGGAGAAAGAGTAATATTAACTTTTGGTGGTGACAAAAATTTCGTTTTAGTAGAAGAAAAAGCTTCAGTAAGTGATGAATTTGAAATTATTCCAGTTTATGGAGATCCATTAATTGTGAGTGATACAATCGGGGCTCTAGGATCTAATTCCCTTAGTTGGACAAAAAATAATATTAATTATTATCTAGCAGGAACTGACTTATCAACAAAAGAATTATTAACAATAGGAGAATCGATTGGGTATAACAATCAATCAGTATCAAAAGAAAAATAAAATGAAAATACGCCAAAGATGGTGTATTTTTCAGGATAAAGACATGAAAATTTATGAGAAAGGTCATTTTTCTTTGATTCTA
>CAOJCV010000053.1 GCA_948432605.1 uncultured Mycoplasmatota bacterium
TCATACTTTTTCATCAAATTTGCTAAAAACTACTTGACTTATATATAGTTGTCTTGTTTTATATTATAAATCTTTTTATTAATTTTAATTCTATTTCAGGTGTTAATTTACATGAGGCTGCTTTTAAATGTCCTCCACCACCATATTCTTTCGCGATATTTTCCACTGGTATATCTTTTAGTGAACGAAATGACACGCTGTTATTATCATGTGCAATTAAAAGAAATACATCTATTTCATTATGAATTTTTGCTATTTCATCTGCTAATAAGTTTCTGTATTCATAATTACCAATTAACGCACCATATGTGATACTCTCTTCTTTTTTTATTCTTAAATATTTTAAAAGATTTTCTAAAGATTCACGATTTTTTTGTTCTTGTGTTAAAATCCAGTTTTTTTCTTTTTCATTGTACATAAAACTTTTTTCGTTTAAACATTTATCTTGAAAGTTTCTTAAATATCCATACCATCCTAAATGCTGAAATAACGTTTGTAATTTATATGCTTCTAAATTTCCTGTTCTTTTCCAATCATATGTATCATGTAGTCTTGTATATTCCACAAATGTTTTGATAGTAGGTCTATCAATTTGTGAATTTTCTTTTATTAGATATTCATAAAATAATTCTGTTGCACATGTAAATTTACTATTTCTTTCTTCCATTGATATTACAAATGGATATTCTTTGCTAAGTTTTTCTTTCTCTGTCATGTGATGATCAAATACTAAAATATTTACCCCAAGATCCCCAAGCAGCTTTATAAATACCTCTGATGGACATAAGTCTGTGATAAAAATTTTCTCATATTTTAAATATTCTTTTTTTTCAAAAAATTCTTTTAAAACTTCATTTAATTCCGAATTGTTTTTACATAAAGTATAATCTAAGTTTTTAAAAGTCAGACTTGCGAGAATCACACTCCCAAGACCATCAGGATCAGCTATATGAGAAAATAATTTTACTCTCATTTATTTCCTTCCTCATTAATTTGCTTTAATGTTTTAATTTCAATTTTAAATTTTGTTAAACGACTCGCTAATTTAATGTTTGAACCTTTTTTACCGATAGCTAAAGATAAATTGTCATCTGTTACAATTGCTAAGGCTTCTTTTTTCATTGGATCAATAATATTTACTGTAACATTTTTTGCTGGCGATAAGGCATTCGCGATAAACTCTTCTTTATTTTCTGTATATTTTATCAAGTCAATTTTTTCACCATTTAGTTCTTTTAATATACTTCCTATTCTTGAACCATTTGCTCCGATGCAGGCACCAATTGGATCTACATTTGGGTCATTAGAGAAAACTGCAACTTTACTTCTTATTCCTGGCTCACGTACTACAGAATATAATTCTATCGTTCCATCTACTAGTTCTGGAATTTCTGTTTCAAATAATCTTTTTACAAATCCATAATGTTTTCTTGAACAAATTATAAGTGGTCCTTTTGGAGTTTCTTCTATTTTTGTAATGTATACACGGATACTTGTTCCCATTTTGACAGTCTCTCCAGGGATCATTTCTGTTTTAGCTAAAATTCCTCTTGATTTGCCAAGATCAACATAATAATTTTTTTGATCTTCCATTGCTAGCAAGCCCATCATCATTTCTCCTTCTTTGTCTTGAAATTCAGCCATAATTTGGGCACGTTCTGCTTCTCTTATTTTTTGGGTTAAAACTTGTTTTGCAGTACCTGCCGCTACTCGACCAAAATCTTTAGGAGTAACTTCTTTTTCAAAAGTATCCCCAATTTCAAGTGTAGGATCTATTTCTTTTGCTTCTTCTAAAAGAATTTGAGCATCTACATTTATTTCTGGTGGAATTTTTACAATATTTCCTTCCTCATCTGTAGTTTCTGAACCATCATCGAAATCATCTACAACTACATAGTATGCAAATACTCTAATTTCTCCTGTATCACGATTCATTTTGACTTTTACATTAGTCTTTGATCCAAAGTTTTTTTTGTATGCTGTCGCAAGTGCAAGTTCCATTGCTTCAAATACTAAATCTTTGCTTATCCCTTTTTCTTCTGTAATATGATCTAATGCTTTAATAAATTCTTTACTGTTCATTTTACTCGCCTCTTTCTTTTGAAGATACATCTAAAACATAAGATTCTTCAAATAAATCTAATTCATCTACTATGGGATTTATAATATTGGTTGCTTCTACAATGGTATCTAAGTCTATGCCATTTACTTTGTCTAATATTATATTCAAAGAATACATAGAACCAACTTTCACAAATTCCATACTATCTACCACAATATCCAACTTTTTCAATGGGTCTTTTATGGCATTTTTTAAAGTTTCTAATTTTTCCATAACCAATCCTTTCCAATAATAAAAGTGGGATTTTCTGCCCACTTAAATCTGTAAGTTTAGTATAACACATGTTGAATTCGTTTGTAAAATAAAAAATTTAATTTTATGAAATATCTTCCATAAGATTTCCTATGTATCTTAAGTCATTTCCAATTATAAAACTATAATTTTTTCCTAGTTGTTCTTTTAATTTTTCTAATTTGCTTTCTAATTTTGATTCGTCCATCATAAATAAATCTAAATAATTTACTATTATGTCATCTATACAATATATATTGTTCTTTTTTAATAAGCTACAAACTTTAAGAAAATTTTTTTCATTCATAGAGGTTATGTATGATTCTTCATATTCTTCTTTAATTAATTGCATATTTTCTGGATTTAAATATTTTTCTAAAAACATTTTGTTTTTCCTTTCTATTTCATAGTTATAAATTACACAGGATCCTAAAACCTAGAATATATAATGATTACAGAAGAAGAAGTTTTCAACCTCTAAAATTACACAGGATCCTAAAACTATACTTAGTAGTTACAGAAATTATTGGTAGTTTTCAACCTCTAAAATTACACAGGATCCTAAAACTCTATTAAAATTGATAGAGGAACATGGATTGTTTTCAACCTCTAAAATTACACAGGATCCTAAAACGAGTGTGAACAGACAACTATCATGGACTAAGTTTTCAACCTCTAAAATTACACAGGATCCTAAAACCTTAAATATAACAAGATTACTACCATCTAAGTTTTCAACCTCTAAAATTACACAGGATCCTAAAACTCATCAAAAGTATATCTTGATAAATTTAAAGTTTTCAACCTCTAAAATTACACAGGATCCTAAAACTGTTTAAAGCAAGCTGCAAAACATTTCTTAGTTTTCAACCTCTAAAATTACACAGGATCCTAAAACCAAAAGCATATTCAGAATAATTCTGCTTTAGTTTTCAACCTCTAAAATTACACAGGATCCTAAAACTTCCTTCTTTGATTTTACTTTATATTATTTGTTTTCAACCTCTAAAATTACACAGGATCCTAAAACTTGTTACTTTCGCGATAATGGCATTGTTTAGTTTTCAACCTCTAAAATTACACAGGATCCTAAAACCTATAGAAATTATACCATATTATTTCTTTTTGTGTAAAAAAATGTTCTTATTATTTTAACGTTCCATTGTGTACTCTTTTTGTATCACTGATAACTATAAAAGCATTTGGATCATTTTTTAAAATTAAATTTTCTAATTTTTTTAAACTTTTTGTATTTACTTCTACAAATATCATTAAGCGTGGTTCACTATTAAAACCACTTTCCATATGTAAAATACTTAGTCCATAACCACGCATTTTTAATGCATTTACTAACTCATTTTTCTTTTGATCTGTAATAATTTGAACTCCGACTTCTCCTTTTAATAGTTTATGTGATAGAAAACTTCCTAGTAACGTTCCTGTTGCATACCCCATAGCATACGATATTGGAATAAATATTGATTCTATGGAAATTAGTAATGCTTCTCTTGCTACTAAAAACCATATCATTATTTCTATAAAAGCAAGAATTGTACTTAAAACATAACGACCTTTTAACATTACATTTTGACGAAATGTTGATATTGTTACATCTAATATTCTTGCAAAAAAAATTTTCACACACATTAGTAAAAGTTCCATATTACACCTCTTACGTTAGTTTGTGAATTTTTCTTTATTTCATACAAGTAATTAGTACTATTATTAATAATATTAATATAACACCTAATACAATAACTATTCCTATTATTTTATTTTCTTCATTTTTTCTTTTTTCATAATAAATTGGTTTTTCTCCATATTTTTCAGTTAGTAACTCAGGTTTTAACATTCTTTCTTTTTTATCTTGTTTATAAATTTCCATTTGACTTTGAGTTAACATTGCTCCACAAAAAGGACAAATTCCTCGATCTGTTCCAAGAGCCTTTCCACATCGTTTACACTTCATTATAATCCTCAATAAAATGATTCCCTTTATGTGGTTCTTCTCTTAATAAATCTAAATAGTTATTTTGTCTTAATGCTTCATATAAAACAATTGCTACAGAGTTTGATAAATTTAATGCTCGTACTTTGTCTGTCATTGGTATTCTCGCACAATTGTCTAGATGGGGTTTTAATATATTTCTTGGTATCCCTGTACTTTCTTTTCCAAAAATTAAATATATATTTTCCTTTACTTCATATTTAAATTCAGAATGTGGTTTATGTCCATATCTTGTATAAAAGTAATATATTCCTTGATTTTTATTTTCAAAATCTTCCCAATTTTCATATACTGTGTATTCGCAATTATCTATGTAATTTACTCCACTTCTTCGTATATATTTTTCATCTAAGGAAAATCCAAGTGGTTTTATTAAATGCAAATGCGTATTGGTTGCTACACAAGTTCTCATTATATTTCCCGTATTTCCTGGTATTTCTGGCTCAAATAATACAATATTTAGCATTTTTTCTTTTCCTTTCTAAAAAAGAGATTATTCTCCTTTTTTAAATCCATATATATCTAATAACTTTTGGAAATCAGCACTTTCGATCATTTTTTGATCTTCTCTTTCCACTTTGTAGTTTAGTAATCCATTTCTGTAATAATAAATTGTTGGAATTTTAGCAAAGTTTTCTACTTGTAAATCTAAAGTAGCTTTTACTGTACAACTGCTTTCTAAATTGTAAACATAAAATTTATTTTCTAAATGATATTCTTTTATTAATTTTGCTAGATCCTTTTCTAATTCAAATTCTTCTTCACTAAAATTTGTTACAAAAACAAATTTATCTTCTCCATTTACTATATTTGCTAAATCTTCACATGTTAATGATTGAGCATAATTTTTTTCTGTTAAATAGCTTTTATTCACCCAACGTTCTGAATAATTATTATCTCTTACTTCTATAAACATTTTTACACTAGTTACTAATATTAAGACTGTTGCTAAGACAACGGTTACAATTCTCAACGCAAATATTGTATTTTCTTGACCTTTTGTAAATTGATTTTTATTGGGAGTTTTTAAGACTATTTCTTCTTCTTTTATTAACCCAGGTATTTCCATTTTCTCTAATACTTTTTTTGTTTCTAAATTTTTTTCTTCTATTATAGACTCTTGTGTTTTTGATGTTGTTTTTTTTGCTGGAGATTTCTTTTTAGGAGAAGTTTTTTTACTTTCGTCTTTTATCCCTTTTGCTTTACTGGTTTCTGTTTTTTTGGAAGCTGTTGTACTCTTTTTTGTAACTTTAGATACACTTTTTTTCTTATTTTCTTCTTTCATTTTTTTCATCCTTTCTAAAAAAATTATTTCTAATTACAGTTTATCATTTTTTTCATTCTTCTACAATAGAAAAAAGATACTGTTTTGTAACAATATCTTGTTTTTTAATATCCTTTTTTCTTATAATAATTATATAATTCTTTAAAACGGTTAAAATGAACAATTTCTCTTTGACGTAAGAATAGTAAAACACCTATTACATCTTCATCATCTGTTAAGTTAATTAAATTTTCGTAAATAGCTCTTGCTTTTTCTTCTGCGGCCATATCTTCTGAAATATCCGCTAATACATCTCCTGTTACTGCAAAATAAGTAACAGTAAATGGATTTCCAAAAGAATCTGATGGATAGACTCCTTTTCCATGTTCAGTATACATACTTCCAAGTCCATATTTTTTTAGTTCTTCTACTGTAGCATCTTTTGTTAATTGGCTTACCATAGAACAAATCATTTCACAATGTCCAAGTTCTTCTGTTGCAATATCATTTAAAAGAGCTTTTCCTTTTTCATCTGGCATTGAAAATTTTTGACTAAAATATCTTAATGATGCTCCTAATTCTCCATTTGCTCCTCCAAATTGAGTTAATAAGTATTTTGCCATTCTTAAATCTTTTTTCTTAATATTTACTGGATAATTTAAATGTTTTACATACTTAAACATATTTTGATCCTCCCTTATCCCAAGGCCATGGATTTTGAATCCAATTATATCTTATCCCTTGTGTTTCTGTTACAGTCATTGGGCCATATTTTTCAACATACATTTTGTCTAATTCCTTTTCTTCTTTCGCATATTTTTTAAATAAACTAAATGCATATTCATCTTCTGGATGCAAGTCTAAATAAAGATTTAAATCATTTACTGCAAAGCAATAAGCTGTTAATTTAAAAAGTAATCTTTCTCTTTCATTTTCTGGTTTTAATTCAAAATAAGTTAAATTTTGGTATGGATCGTATTCTGATGCCATTAAGTTTCCTCTTAAAAATCCTTCTTCTGGTGATAAAAATTTATCAGTTCTTTGTTCTTTTTTAAAATCACTACCAGGTATTTCAAAAAAGCTTATTTCATAATTAAAATCTGTATTATCAAATAACATAATTCTTTCCTCCTCTTAGGTATTTTACTCAATAAGACACTTTTTGGTCGGGCATTTGTCTCTGTTCGGATTTATTATAAAAAAAAGAACAAATAAAATGTTCTATTTTGCAAATTCATTTATATATATAAATTTTAAAAAATTCCATTCCATGATTCGTGAGTTGGTTTATTTGCTGGACAATTATTATACATATTATAAATTGATAAATTTTCTTTATATATAAACATATCGCCGTAGGTTATGTTAGTTAAATTTGTATCGTTTAAGAACATATCACTCACATCGGTTACTTTTGAGGTATTAAAGTTACTTATATCGATATTTGTTACACTGCTCATTCCTGAAAACATACTTCTCATATTCGTTACATTTCTTGTATCAAAGTTACTTAGATCTAAACTGGTTATGCTACTCATTCCTAAAAACATACCACTCATATTCGTTACATTTCTTGTATCAAAATGACTTACATCTAAACTGGTAACATTATCCAATCCATAAAACATAGAACTCATATCTGTGACTAAACTGGTATCTAGATTTTCTATTCCTTCTAAAATATTAAAATATGGTCGTACTGTACTGAGTTCACTTATTAGATGATAATCATCATTTACCAAACCATAAAATGATGCGTTTGGATTTACTTTAATTTTTCCGTCTGCTTGAATATACAACACAACTTGCTCTAAATCACTTATAGTTGTTTTCCCATTCTTAACATAATATCCCATTACAGATTGATCCTTAGGAACGCTAAAATCCACCACTTCGATAGCATCTTCATAAGGATTCAAATGACTTTGAAACACTACTTTCTCAATTCTTCCATTATACTTTTGATTTTGGGAATAGGTTTCATTAACCGTAACACTAATTGGTTCTCCAGGTGCTTTTATGAAACTCATTTGCATTGGTACCATTACTCCACTCATTGGATTTAAAGGAAGATAACTACTATTTATGGTAATCTTGCCCATATAACCTGCATTCATTGCATCTTCCACTGTTGGGGTATTCTCATCCATCCATAATCTTAATTCAA
>CAOJCV010000054.1 GCA_948432605.1 uncultured Mycoplasmatota bacterium
GCATAGCTAGTGGTTTTTAGTAACTTGCAATGGCAAGTTACACCCTAAAGGTTAACCATCTAAAAAATGATGAATGATATTCTCTTTTTTATAAGAAATAATTGTATCTAAATTTACATTTTCCAAACTACGATAAATGTTTTTTTCCAAATAAGGATTTGTTTTCCGTAACTCTTTAATTAATTTTTTTACTTCATCTCTTTTACTTTCTTGCTTTTTTAAAACGAACTTACATGCACAATTTAAAAAAGATAAATTGTTATAAGTAGCCCATGAAATAATATCTTCTTCTCTAACAAAATATAAAGGACGAATTAATTCCATACCAGAAAAATTTGAACTTTTCAATTTGGGCATCATTGTTTTAAATTCTCCACTATAAAACAAAGACAAAAGAGTTGTTTCAATCACATCATCAAAATGATGTGCTAAAGCAATTTTATTACAACCAATCTTTTTGGCATAATCATAAAGATACCCTCTTCTCATACGAGCACATATATAACATGGATGTTTTTCATTTAAAAGATTAGAAACTTCAAAAACATCTGTTGTAAAAATATCTATATCAATCCCAAGAAGTTTGGCATTCTCTTGAATTTTTAAAATATTTTCTTTTTCATATCCTGGATTCATACATATAAATTTTAAATCAAAATGAATTTTTCCATGCTTTTTTATTTCTTGCAAACATTTAGCTAACAAAAAAGAATCTTTGCCACCAGAGATACATACAGCAATTCTATCATTCTCATTAATTAAATGAAATTCATTAATAGAATCTATAAATCCTCTCCATATCGTCTTTCTAAATTTTTTTATAATGCTACGCTCAATTTCTTTAATATCCATATTAATCTCTTCTATTCTCACTAACCATAACCATATCTTGTGAAAGTTGTTTAATTCTTTCCATAATTCTTCTTGCTTTTACTTTTTCTTCAGAACTTGCATTAATCTGAAAATGAGTTTCTAATTCTTCTAAAGTCAAATTAGAAGTAAAAAAAGTTGGTAAATTTTGATTCATTCTTGATTGAAGAATTGTTCCTAAAACTTCATCTCTTCCCCATTCACTTACCTTCTCGGCTCCTATATCATCAAAACATAAAATATCAACAGATTGATAAAGCCTCATTTTAAAATCATACAAATCCCAATCTGCTTTTAAAGTTCTTAATACTTCAGGAAAATAAATAATTTCAGTATGAACATTTTTCTTTTCTGATAATTCATTTAATAAAGCACTAATCAAAAAAGTTTTTCCACAACCAAAATTTCCATGCAAATAAAGTCCTTTCATTTTTTTTGAAAAATCAAAATCTTCATAAAAATGATCTAACCATTTAATCACCTTTACACGTTTTTTATCTGTAACATCAATATCTTTCATCCTAGCATGATCATTAATCTTTTCTTCACTTAATTTATCATGTTTTGATTTGATTTCTTGTTTTTTATATTTACAAGGAATATAAGTAAAATAAAGACCATTTTCATCATAAGAAGGCATAGAAGCATGACCTTTTAACACATTTTTACATTCAAAAAGTCCTTTACATTTTTTACAATGCTCTAATTCTTTAACAGATTCTTCAAGCTTAGAAGTTTTCTTCATTGCTTCTTCTTTTGTTAAATGAAAATGATTTACTATTTTTACAAAATTTTCATCTTTCATTGCTTCTTCATAATTTTTTTCTAAAATTTGTCGTTCTTTTTTAGTATATGTAAACATATTAACGCCTTCTTTCTCTTACAAGATGATTATATTTCATCACATAAGTATCCAATTTAGTTTTCTTATTTCCCTGTTTAAAATAAATATAATAATGTCCTGCTACTTGATTATCAATATTAACACCTGACGGGATAATAATCTTTTTTCCTTCCGTAAAAGGATCTTTCCATTCTACTTTAGAAACTTTACAATCCTCTAAAAATATATTTTCAAGATTCCACTTTTGTAAACATAAAGCAAGTAAAACAAATTCTCTACTATTAATCAAAAAACATCTTTCACTCAAATAATAATATAAAGATGCTATAGTATTTACCTCTTCAATATTTTTCATCATTTTTCGATGTCTAATCTTTTTATCATAATTATAATCAATTTTAGTCCAACAATAAAATTTATCATGAGCACCATTTTGATAAACCCAAACTACAATAAAATAATCAGGATCCATTGTATTACGATATTGTATATCAACCGGATTTAGTCCCTTAGCAATTTTTGATATTTTTTCAAATTCTTGCCATCGAACCAAATACTTCCTTTCTTTAATATATTGTTCTAATTCTAAAATATTTGTAATATCTCTTTCATCAATACTAATTCTCATACTTCTTCAACATACTTTCTAATTCCTGTTCTTCTTCTTCTGACATAGACTCTTTTGTAATTTTTTCATCAAACCAAACAGGCGTTTTTTCTTCACTAACCGGTTTAGCTAAAACTTTATTTAACTTATTAGTATACTTTTTATGTTCTTTTTCAGCAACTTCCATTGCATCTTTAGCTGTTTCAATTCCAAGTCGATTCCATTGTCCAGCAATACTTTCAATAAATGCGTTATTAAGCTTTCCATTATTCTTTTTTAAAACATAATCTATCAAAACGTTAACAACTGCAGGTTTTAATTCAATATCTACTAATAAATATTCTAACAATTTAAGATCTCTACTAGTTGGAACACCAGTCTTATATTTTGAAGCTAAAAAATCATATGGAGTAGTATTTTCAAAAACTTCAATAATTTTTCCCTTTTTAGATGTATCTCCCACAGGATTTTTTAAATATTCAGGTTGAGATCGATAAACTAAAGTCGGTAATTTTCCAAGATTTTCATATTGATAATACTTTCTAGTTTTAATTCGCAACTGCTCTTTTTCAATCAAACCTTTTTCATTAACACAAAGTCTTAAAATTTCACTCATTTTAAGAGTATCTAAATTATAGGCAAAAGCAAGATTATTAATAAGTGCTTTCATTCTCTTATTTAAAGTTTTTTCAGAAATAATACCTTTAGGTAAAGAAGAAACAAGTAAATCAAAATCAACTTGATCTTGCATAGTAAAAGGTAAAATTTCTCTTCCTATCGCATCAAAAGATACTGGTTCACTAGAAGATTTATAAACTTCGTCAAACCTAGAAGTAATTTCTACATAATTTTTCAAATTAAAATTTAAAACACCAAATTCCTTTTTTAATAATTCATATTCTGAAGAACCAATATTATTATATAATACAACATTTAAAATAGGATTTTGAAAAAATTCTTTAGGATTCATAGGAGAATATAATTCGTAAACATAATTATTTGGTTCTCCTGCTTCAAAATAAGTTCTAAGTAACCCTACTGCTTCTAAGGATTTACGAGCCAATTTAATGTTTTCCAAATTAGATTTTTGAATAGTCATTAAATGATGGTGTGTGTAATCAATACTTACTAAAGAGTAGCGATCTAAATCTCTCCATAACGTAAAATAAAGACTGATTGCATTAGCTCCGATAATTGGTTCATACAAACTTACTAAAAACTTACGATCCTGATCTGTCAAAATTGTCTTATTAATTACGATATATTTATCGGCTGGCAAAAGAGAAACTGCTTGCATAAACCCACCTTCTTCTACCAACATTATACTTTATATTTTAAGTTTAAACAACAAATTTTTAATCTTCTGATACCATATTAATAATTGTATAACTAATAATAAATAAAAGAATTAAAGGAAATAAATTTGTGCGATTAATACCATCTATAATTTTTAAAAATAATGATAAAATAGAAGAAAAAAGAAAGCCAATAATACACATCCAAGTAAGATGCTTCTTTTTTTTAAAACAATAATTGACCACTTTAATCATTATAGCAATGCCAACAAGAAGACCGATTCCAAACAAAACACAATAAAAAGGCATTTGAAATGGATTTGCAAATAATTCCAAAATAAAATTATAGCTTCCCAGCATCATATATGTAGCAGTTCCACTTATCCCAGGTAAAACAGTAGTTAAAGCATCAATAAAACCTAAAAGAACAATATAAAGAGAAGAAAATATAGAAGAATTAGGTTCAAATTGAGGAAGATGCAAATGAGTTTCTAAATAAAAAAATATCAAAATAATACCACCTATTATAATATAATCTTTAAAATGAATGGTTTCTTTTTTCACAATATTTGGAACAGTACCTACAATAAGTCCAATAAATACCATCACAGTAAATAAATAATAATGATTTAAAAAATATAGCATAATATTACTACCAAATAAAATAGCAACAATAATTCCAATTGCTAAAGGGAATAAAAAGCAAAAAGATGCTTTTTTTGTCTTCCAAAGTGTTTCAATTTTTGAAATAGCTTCTTCATAAACACCTAAACTAATTGCAAGTAAAGATCCAGATACCCCAGGAATAATTTTTCCAATCCCAATTATTAAACCTTTTAAAAAAAGAATAAGAGTATTCATAAGTATCACCTTTACTCTTATTCTATTAAAAAATATTAATTTTATTCTTTTTTCTCTGTTTTTTTAGGCTTAGGCAATGCGTCTTTGCGAGACAAATTAAGTCTTCCTCGATTATCATAACCTAAACTTTTTACAACAATTTCATCTCCAATTTGAACAATATCACTAGGTTTATTTACTCTTTCATGTGCAAGTTGAGAAACATGAACTAACCCTTCACAATTAGGCCATAAAAGAACAAAACATCCAAAATCTTCTACTTTAGTAACTTTACCTTTGTAAATAACATCAGGTTCAACTTCACGTACGACATCTAAAATCATTTGCTTAGTTTTATCAATAATTTCCTGATTAGAATGATAAATAATAACACGACCATCATCTTCCAAATCAACTTTAACAGCATCTTTATCATTGACCGTTTTAACATTGCTGGCATCTAAAATAATCTTTGTAATCATTTCTCCACCACGACCAATTACGTCTTTTATCTTTTCTGGATTTATATTAAAAGTAGCAATTTTTGGAGCATATGGACTTAATTCTTTACGAGGAACTTTGATACAATCTTCCATAACATCCAAAATTTCAAGTCTAGCTTTACGAGCTTGTTTCAAGGCTTCTTTTAAAATACTTTTCGTTACACCTTTAATTTTAATATCCATTTGCAAAGCTGTAATTCCATCACGAGTTCCTGCAACTTTAAAATCCATATCTCCCATATGATCTTCAAGCCCTTGAATATCGGTAAGGATAGTATAATTATTACTCTCTTTAGAAGTAATAAGTCCCATTGCAATACCTGCTACAGGAGCTTTTATAGGTACTCCTGCTGCCATTAAAGAAAGACAGCCTGCACAAATTGTAGCTTGACTAGAAGATCCATTAGATTCTAAAATTTCTGAAACAACACGAATTGTATATGGGAACTCTTCTTCACTAGGTATAATAGGCGCAAGTGCTCTTTCTCCTAAAGCCCCATGTCCAATTTCACGTCTTCCTGGAGAACCATATCTACCTACTTCTCCAACAGAAAAAGCAGGAAAATTGTAATGAAGCATAAATCGTTTAGCATCTTCTATACCAAGACCATCTAAAATCTGATGTTCACCAATAGCCCCTAAAGTGGTTGTAGCAAGGCTTTGCGTTTGACCACGAGTAAATACGGCAGAACCATGACATCTTGGAAGTAAGTCAATCATAGCATCTAATGGTCGAATTTCATCCATTTGTCTTCCATCTGGACGAATATGACTTTCAGTAATAAGACTACGAACAACATCTCCTTCTAACATATTTAAAATTTTAGTGATTTGCTTCAATTTATCATTTAATAAATCATCTTCTAAATACATAGTTGTAAAATAGCCAACTGTTTCTTGTTTTACTTCCTCTACTTTTTGATAAGATTCTAATTTATCTTTTATTTGAATTGCTTCAAGCATTTTTTCATGAGCATAATCATACACTAAATGAACTAAATCCTGATCTAACTCAGCTTTATCAAGTTCTACTTTTTCACACCCAATTTCTGAGATAATAACCTCCTGAAATTCACAAAGTTTTTTAATTGCTTCATGCCCAAACATAATAGCATCTAAAATTTCAGTCTCAGAACATTCATTTGCTCCAGCTTCTACCATACAAATAGCATTTTTAGTACCTGCTACAGTAAGATTTAATTTGCTATTTTCTAATTCTTCAATAGAAGGATTAATAATAAATTCTTTACCAATTTTACCAACAACAACTCCACATACTGGTCCATCAAAAGGTATTTCTGATATTCCAAGTGCTAATGAAGATCCAAATAATGCTGCCATAACTGGAGAATTATCTTGATCTACAGATAAAATTGTATTAACAACTTGAATTTCATTTCTTAAATTTTCATCAAACATAGGTCGAAGAGGTCTATCAATAATACGTGCAGCTAAAGTTGCCTCGTCAGTCGGACGCCCTTCTCTTTTAATAAAACCTCCTGGAATTTTTCCTACTGAATATAGTTTTTCAATATATAAAACTTGAAGTGGAAAAAAATCTTGAGTAACAACCGTTTTTCCCATCACAACAGCACTTAAAACTACTGTATCATCAAATCTTATTAAAACACTTGCATTCGATTGTTTTGCAAGCCATCCTGTTTCTACTACAATCTTTTTTCCAAAAAAGTCTAATTTAAATTCTTTTTTCATTTTAATTCCTTTCTAATAGAAAAAAAGACACTATAAAATCCAGTGCCTATTTTCTTAAATTTAACTTTTTAATTAATTCACGATAAGATACAACATCAGTATTTTTTAAATAGTTTAAAAGTTTCTTTCTTCTTCCAACCATTTTTTGAAGTCCACGTTTAGAATGGAAATCATGAATATGTACCTTAAAATGTTCTGTTAAAGTATTAATTTCTTCTGTTAGTAAAGCAATTTGAACCTCAGCAGATCCAACATCTGATTCACTTTTTTGGAATCCCTTAATAATTTCAGCTTTTCTTATTTTTGACATTGCCATAAAACATATTCCTCCTTTTTCATTTAATCGGTTTAACCAAAGTAATAGACGAGGAATCTAAAAACTTCAGAAAAACTTCCTAACAAAAAATAGTATAATATAATTGCAAAAAAAATGCAAACATTTTATGAACAAAAATGGAAACTTATGATTAGCATGTGATAATGTCTTAAGTGTTAGTATTTGATTATGTCCCAAAACTAATATACAATATGTCACTTGAGGTGACGAAATGAGAAAGGTTGAATTAAGAATGAATGAACAATTAAAATACGAAGTAATCAAAGAACTTGTTGATCACAATGGAAATAAAAACAGAGCTAGTAAAAAGCTCAATCTATCCATACGGCAAATTAACCGTTTAATTAAAATTTATAAGGAGAAAGGTAAAGCTGGCTTTGTTCACGGCAATAGAACACGAAAACCAATCAATGCTTTAGATAAATCAATCTCCGAAGATATTGTACTACTATATAAGCATAAATATCAAGACTTTAATTTCAGACATTTTAAAGAATATCTTGAGGAAGAGGAAAATATTCATGTTTCTTATAAGTTTATTTACAATACCTTAACCAAAGCTGATATACTCTCTCCTAAAGCTAGAAGAAGAACAAAACGAGATTTTAAAAAACAACAACTTATTCGAGAAAAGAAAATTAACCTATCTATGGAAGAAGATACAATCTCATCTATAATAAACCATGAAATTGCTTTAGAAGACTCTCATCCT
>CAOJCV010000055.1 GCA_948432605.1 uncultured Mycoplasmatota bacterium
AATCTAAATAAGAAATGTAGTTAAAAAATATCTTAACTACATTATACGAGGAGTTAATAATATGAATAAAAAAGAAAATAAAAAAAGTGTAATAATTTTATTATGTATAGTATTAACTTTTAGCACAATTTGGTTTGTTGTACCTAAATTTCCCAAAAATGAAGAAATAAAAAATCTTTTAACAAAACTTGAAAATAGTTCTTATTGGAAAGAAAAACAAATTTCAGAATAAATAAAGCGTCAGTCTTGATGCTTTTTTATTTTCTGATAATATTCTAACAAATGTCTAAGAATACATAAGCTTAAAGGTGAAATTACAATTGAAATATATAGAATGATGTGATACAATCATTATGAGAAACGGGTTGGTGAGATTCTATGAACAGAGTAGCGAAAGCACTGGGCTACCTTGGAATAATTTCTTTTTTAGGAATAGTTCCAATTGTAAATGCAGCTTCTACATGTGATTATGAGACACAAATAAAATTAAGAAAAGAAGCAAATAGCATAAATGTAAACTACGAATCAGGATGGCATGGTACTGGAGAATATGAAAGTCTTGAAGTACCAGATGAAGATGGTAATACGGAATATGAAATAGTAAATCCAGGAATAAAAAATTATATTTATAATATTACAGAAAATCTGTATGTAGTTGTACGAAATACAAAAACAGATGAGACAAAAACCTTTACATTTCAAAATTCTGATAATGGTACAGTAAGTTGGAATACAGATGCAACAGAAATAAGAAACTATGAAATCAAAATCTATTCAAATCATGAAGATTGTAAAGACGAAGAATATAATAAGATTTCTCTTATAACACCTAAGTATAATAATCATAATGCACATTCTTATTGTAATAACAACCAAGAGTATTATTGTGAAGAATTTATAGCACAAGAACTTAATATGACAGACGATCAAGTTTATCAAAAAGCAATTGAAGATGAGATAAAAAGAAATGAAGAGAATAATAAAGAAAATAAGGAAAATGAAGAAAGCTTTTTTCATAAATATGGAATATATTTAGGAATAATAGCCACAATCATTTTAATAGGGGTTTTAGGAACTGTGATACTTCGACAAGTGAAAAGGAGTAAAACAATATGAAAAAAAATAGTAAAATATTAGGATTAATTTTAATAGCATTAAGTGTAATACTATGCAAAGATACAAATGCTTATACTGTTTATTATCCAGACGTAGTGCCTGGTCAAGAACCAGAAGTAAGAAGATATATGACACAGTTAGATGATGGTGGAACTTACATGACATATTGTATTGATCCAGGAAGATCATTTGGCGCAGGAAAATCACATCAGATTACAACCTATGAAACACTTAAAGTGTTAGATTTAAGCAAAATGTCACCTGGAACTGCAGAATACAAATTCACTATCGCAGCATCTTATATTTATCAACAAATGTTAAATAGTGGATATGCTGGAACATCTGATACAGGCAGAATAGTAGGTCAAACAGCTTTTCGCATAGCAAGAATGGAATTGTGGGATGGTGGACGAAAAAACGGTTCTCTTAAAAACGCATACGAAGCTTACCAAGGCTATGGATCTGGACTCAAAAAAAATAATGAAGTAAACGTGGGTATTCAATATGCTAGAGATGGTATAGATCTAGCTATAAAATATGGAAATACATCTTATGAAGAGCTTATTAAGAACTCAGAATTTAATGAAAGAATATGGACGCCTTCATTTGAAGCAAATGAAAACAACAGAAAATATAGTGAAGATGGAAAAACCATGTACATAGAATTTTCAGTTCATCCAAGTGAATCAAAATCATCAAAAATGTATAAAGATGCATTAAATGTTACATGTTCTAATAAAAGTGTGAGTTGTTCTGTAACTAGCACTACAATTGACGAAAGTGTTTCAACACCTACTGTAACAGTTAATTTGAGTGTAGACATTTCTAATTGGGATCAACAAGACTTAGGAATTGATGTACATGTAGCGTACTGTGATGCGAATGCTGTAGCATATCAATTAGCTTTACTATATAATCCAGATGCTCCATATAACCAATATATGTTGGTTGTGTTGCCAGGAGAATGTCCTCAAGGGAATAGTGGAAATAGTAGAGTTCCTAGAAGCACTACTCGTGTAAATCCTTCACAAACTTGTGAGTGTGAAAAAGATGAAAATGGCAATTGGACAAATAAATATATAGTAAAATATTTTAAAAATGGACTAAAGATAGACGAAAAAATATTAGACTACGGACCTTCAGTTCCGACAGAATTAAATTGTCCTTCAGCTGATATATGTAATAAAAAAGATGATGGAAATAGTTGCGAGTGTCAATATGACAGTAATAACGTTTGGACAGGAAAATACATTTTAAACTCTTTTTCAATAATCAATGGCGTAAAAGTTCCAAATGCACCACAATTATTGTTACCTAATGATCCATTAGTGAAAGATAATCCAAAATGTCCTACACCAGAACAATGTGACGATGGAGGAAATGGGAATGATGATAAAAACTGTGCTTGTGAATATAATGAGAAGAATGAATGGACAGGAAGGTTTTTAATTAAATTTTATGAAAATGGCGTATTTAAAGAAACTAAAACAGTAGAACAAAATTCACCTGAAGCTACCGCTAATAACTGTAAACCGTGTGATGGTGGTGGGGACAACAAAGATCCAAAACATTCATGTCAAACACCAGAAGAAAGTGGAGATGGAAATTACTATGGACCTGAGTCATCACCAGGAAAAGGCGATGGAAAACTTTTAGGAAATGACGAAAAGGCTAAACAAGATTATTTAAAAGCTTGTACAAATATATGTGCTCCAACAGTGTCAATACCTGGAACATGTACAGATTTTGATGAAGAAGGAGATCACTTAAAAGCGTCAATCAATGATATCAATAAAACGTCTACGTCATGTAATTCGAATGTAAACCCTGTGACTACATGCGTGCTTGGTGAAAAAGACTCAACTGGAGCTTCTTATGAAGCAACAACTGATGGAAATAAAGGAAATAAATATTGTAAAGTATGGTGTGAAGAATCTTATGATTTCAACTTACCAACAGCAAGACTAGGTAATAGTGGAGAATATTTTACACTTGTCATGTCAATACGTGGAAAGCGAAATTGTTATACTACAAGCGCAGAAGATCCAACAAAATCAATTGGATTGGATAAAAATGGAAATAATATATTCTTAAGCGATTTAGAAATAGCAAGAAAGAAAGTTATAGATAAATATAACGAATATGCAAAATGGGCTGCTGCTGCTGGAAAAGATGCATCAAAAGAATCTATCAGTAATTCAGGAAAAACATGTAGTTCAGACGACGATAGTGATGATGATTCATCAAGTGGTGGTCCAGGGGGCTCTGATGGAAGTTCAGGAGGAAATTCTTCATCTTCAGGAGGTCCAGGAACAGTTTCAAATAAAACAAATTCTAAGAAAAATATAAATGCCATTTTCTTAAATGAAGATGGATGTACAGAATGTACTGCAGGCAAATCTTCTACTACATATTACAAAAAAGAATGGGAATGGACAAAATATAATTATGATGGAACTACTTCCAAACAAAATGAAACATATGAAAGTGGATCATGCGGTGACTGTTCATGTACTCCAGGAGACGATCCTGATTCTCTAGAAAAAAAATGTGACGAAAAATCTGAAGAAGAAAAAGAGAACTGTACAGATGTCTCACATTCTAAAAATAGAGACCAAGCAAAAGCAGAATTAGAAAAAGCAATTAAAGAATTTTACCAAGTTATTACAACTTATAATAGTTGTTCTGGAAATTTAAAAACTACCAGTCCTTTAGATTTAGGAAGTAAAGAGTACACTTCTAATGGTTGGTTTAACGATATGCAATTTGATCCAAAAGTAACTTTTGATTATAATGAAAATTATTTAGAAAAAGTATCTGGAAACTTTACAGGCAAAGGAAATAAAGAAACAAAAACAGAATCAAAATATTGTACAGGTGATATAGATAACTCTTACAACTGCAAAAATGGAAGTTCAGCAAGTGCAGATTCAAACGATGTTCCAAGTAGTATAACAGAATCAAAAAATTTCCTATTATGTGATACCACAGGATGTGGAATCAAAACCATTTCTTATAGTTCAGCAAAATGGGTAAAAAAATCTGTAACAATTTCTGAAGATTTTGGACCAAATCGTCAATTTTCAACTTTAACTCCTTATGGAACAATTAAGATTGGCGAAGATGGTTCAAAAGAATTTTATACACCGTTACCAGAAGATGCATTACCAGTACGTTTGATTACAAAAACTGGAGCTTATCCATTTAAATTTACGTTTGAGCAAATCGGTCAAGCTAATAATGATAAAGGAAGCTTAGGACGTTTAATTGGAAATAGTAAAAGTGTATTAACAGCATTTAATAATCTAAAAAAAGAAGATAAATGTTCAGGCACAGATAATGTTGCAGCAGATAATGTAACAAATGATGTAACTGGAGGGTATGTTTGCCATTATATAGCTAACTGTCCAGATTGTACAGGATCATGTACGCCTGAAGAAAAATGTGAATTATGTTTACCAGGAGATCCAGATTGTACAGACCCTTGTACAGATAATTGCCAAGCATTTTGTAAAAACTGTATCTTTGATGGAAATAAATCAACATATTCATTTAAACCAGTTTCTTTAAATAATTTATTCCCAAATGGAATAGATGGAAAAAATCAAGGATGGAACTGGAATAATGATTATAAAGGTCAAATAACGAAAAGCGAGATTGAAAGTGACGGGGAATCCATTTATGAACAACCACAATTCTCTGTAGATTTAACAATAAAAAATTTGAAAAATATTAGAGAATATAATGATAATGCTGGTTCATTTGTAAATGCAAAACTGCCAGATAATATGCCTAATGGCTCTTCATGGGAAGGAGAAAACTCAATTTACTGTGATCAAGTAACAATAGCTGGTAAAGTATACAATGTAAGATGTAAAAGTGCCTTCTTAGACTACATGGATGAACATAAAGGAGTATACGGTACAATTAATGAACGTATTACTAGAAACTCTGATGGATTTGAACTATTTACAGATGATAGTGTACAAAATATTACAAAATGTGGAAGAAATGACAATTACAAATGCTTAAGTCAAGTTGGAATTGGTCCTTCTTGGAGAGTAAAGAAATTAGGTGGTAGATCATGAGAGAATCTTTTTGGGGATACTGGTTAATCATTTTAGGCGTATTTGTAATAGTAATAATGATGTTAATATCAAATCTTACTACAACAAATACACAAGATTATTATCTAATTAAAGAAGTAACAGAACAAGCGATGGTTGATGCAGTCGACCTCGCTTACTATCGCGAAAGTGGTGAGTTACGTATTAACGCAGAAAAATTTTACGAAAGTTTTATTCGTCGATTTGCTGAAAATGTTGCATTAAGTAACTATCATATTGAGTTTTATGGAGTTTATGAAGCTCCACCTAAAGCAAGTGTGAAAGTAGTTACAAAAAGCGCTACATATAATGTAGGTACTGATACTGCAACATTTGATATTGTAAACAAAATAGACGCAATATTAGAATTAGATGGATATGTAGAAGATGGATTTGATTCTTCAAATAATTCGCAAAATGATGATAAGCCATATGAGGGCTTTGGTGATGAAGATGAAGACAATCAAAATAATGATCAACCAAATAACGACAATAATAATGAAGGAAATAATAACAATAACGAAAACAATAATAACAATCAAAATGAGGAAAATAATATTGGAGGAAATGTCCAAATATACAATCCTAAAAGACCACCAGAAGCTGTAATAAAGAGATTTATAGAAAAAGATATGAAAGATAAATATTTCAAATGTAAGGATGGATCTTTGGCTAGTAACTGTTCGGATCAAATAATGTTGAAAGAAGAGTATAAAAATAATTTGGACTACTTTAAAAGAGAAGCAGTAAGCGATTGGGCTACAAGCAAAATGGTAGGGGCAAATCAAATAGCAAAAATCTATTTTTACTCAGTGATAGAAAAGTTATACAAAAATTATGAATAAACAAAGGAGGAATAAATATGGGGAACATAATGGGAAAAATAAAACATTTTTTGAAAAATAAAAATACAGTTACAATTCTATGTGCTCTTGCAGGTGTTTTAATATTATATATAGGGTATAATTGGAGGGTTTCTGAAGCAACAAGCCCAACAACAGTTCCCTATGCTAAAAATACTTTGCCTTCAGGACATTTAATTACTGCAGATGATATTGGTAGCATTGAAGTTTCAGGTACAGTATTAAGTAAATCTAAAAAAATGATCAAAAATAGAAATCAGATTATTGGAAAAGAAGTAGCTTATGGAAATACAATTCAAGCAAATAGCTTCTTCTTTGCTGATGATGTAAAAGATTCATCACAAAATAACTATGAAGTTCTTGCTAATATTGAAGAAGGTTATTCTCCAATAAATTTAAATGTAAACTTACATAGTACATTTGGAAATGCTATCTATCCTGGAAATTATATTGATCTTTGGTTTCGTGGAAAAGACGAAGATGGTAAATTTTTATATGGAAAATTTATTCGTAGTATAAAAGTATTAGATGTAACAGATTCAAATAGTAAATCAGTATTTGAAACAGGTGCAGAAAGTCGTGAACCAAGACATTTACTATTTGCAGTAGAAGACGATTTAATGAGTTTAATTCGTGCTGCTCAAGTAGTAGGAGAATTAGTTCCAGTTCCAAGAAATAAAAGTTATTCTCAAAATCCAGGAAAAACTGAAATTGCAAATTCATATATTGAAAACTTCATTTTAGCTCAAGTTGCAATTATTAATGAAAATAATGCCAATAATAACTTAGGAGGAAATGGAGATGAATAGTATGGTCATAAAATTAAAAAGATTTTTTGGAAACAAAAATACAGTATCTATTTTATGTGTATTAGCAGGATTAGCAGTATTATTCTTTGGTTATAGTTACCGTGTTAATACAGCAATTAATCCTACTACAGTACCATATGCATTAAAAAAATTAGAAGCAAGACATGTTATTTCACAAGAAGATATAGGATTTATGGATGTTAATAGTACAGTAATAAAAAAAGTAACAAATATAATCAAAAATCCAAATGAATTAATTGGAAAAGAAGTAACATATGGTAATGTAATAGAAGAAGGTAGTTTATTTTATACAGAAGATATTACAGAACCAAAATTATCACCAGATTATGTTTTAAATGATATTAAAGATGGATATACAGCATTTTCTCTTTCTGTAGACGAGACAACTACTTATGGAAATTATATTGCTATAGGAAGTTATATTGATTTATGGTTTGAAGGAGAAGATGATTACGACAAACTAATATATACAAACTTTGTAAAAAGTATCCAAGTATTAGATGTTAGAGATTCCAAAGGAGTATCACTTGGTAATACCAAAAGCGATAAACCAGCAGAATTATTATTCGCAGTACCAGATGAACTGTATTCTTTATTAGTAAAATCACAAGAAATTGGAAAACTAGTTCCAGTGCCAAGAAACGCAAGCTATACAGCAAGACCTGGAGAAACTGAAGTAGCAAGTTCTTATGTAAGAAACTTTATTTTAGAGAAAACAGCGACAATACCTGGTGAAAATATTCCAAATGAATAAAAGACAACTAT
>CAOJCV010000056.1 GCA_948432605.1 uncultured Mycoplasmatota bacterium
TTTTTTTATAAAAAGTTATATAATTTTTTGACTATCTTTTTATTAGTTCTTAAATGTCTTTATAACTTTTATTTATATGTGTTTATGCTATTTTTATTTTTGAAAGATGTTTTCATATATTTTATAATTTTCTACATTTTAGCTTTCGAAAGTAGTAAATTGATAGTAAAATTTAGAAATTTTTTAAAGAATTTTTTTAAATATTAAAAAAATACTATGACATTGCACAGTATAAGAGTATCTATTTATAAAAGCATCGCCACTCCAGTCTTCGCCATAATAAGGTATAGTTTTCCCCTTATTATGTAGCATATTAATTTTTTTATAAGGCATCTAAAACTTTATCTATTTTTCTTTTCTTTTATTTAAAATGTTTTTATCATTGCAGTTAACCATTTGAGAATTTACCTCATTTAGTGTTAACAACATTCCAAGTTTAGGGATTTTTGCTTGCTTATAATCCACTAATATTTTTGTTAGTTCTTCCATCTCAACCACATATGGCAAATCAAAATATCCTTCTTCACTAGCGCCAGCAATAAATCCAGTAAATACTTCTTGGTATTTTACTATTCCATTTATAACTATAGGTTCAAAAATATAATTTTGAGAAGTCTTTTTAACCATAGGCCCAAATTCAGTAACATCATTAGAAATATATTTAAATTTACCTACAACTAATTTTTCTGCATCATATACGTCTGCCATTGTGTAATTTTCAGGTGAAAAACTAGATTCATCTTTTTTTGTACTTTTGTTAACTAATTCATTAATAATTTATAGAAAATAAACCTTATTTGTGAAGTATAAATTGGTAAAGTTTACTGATAAATAAAGAATCTTATAATTAAATTACAATTTTTTTAATAAAAAAATATCTATTTTTGAATAGATATCATATTAAATAAAAATATTAAGTATACCCCCATCATTAAAGCTGCTTTGTAACGATACATTTCATGTGTTGCAACAAGTTTATCGGATAATGTTACTATGTAACTTTCTTTATATTTTGGAAGAGTATTACAAACTGGAAACATATGACTAGCAATGATATTTTCTTGCTTTTGATCTAGGTCAAAACATTTCTTGGCATTTTCTAATGCTATCAAAGGATGAATTTTAAATGTTTTTCTTGCGTTGTATTCTGTTGTTTGTTCATCTAAGAAGAAATCATGCAATAGTGCTGCTCTTGTAGCTCTTTCATAATCTAAATTCATTTTCTTAGATATTTTATATGTCATTTTTGCAACTCTTAGGGAATGCTCATATCGACTAATTCCGTGATGTAGTTCTTGTCTTAATTTTAAAAATTTTGGATGATTTGTTATATCATTTATTATCGATTCAAATTCATAAGTTTCTTTTAAACCCATATATTCACCTCGTACTAATCTAGTATAGCATATTCTAAACTTCTTGCAAACATGTAACTATTCGTCTATTTTTTGTAAATAATCTGTAAAATTTCAATAAGGATTGTAAAAGGAAATAATTTTTTCGGCACATTTAAGTCCATCTATAGAAGCTGATGTTATTCCTCCTGCATAGCCTGCACCTTCTCCAACTGGAAAAATTCCTTTAATATTAGAATTGTAATTTTCATCTCTTAAAATTCTTATAGGTGAGGATGTTCGGCTTTCCACTCCAAGCATGATAGTGTCATCTTTGGCAAATCCTTTTATCTTTTTATCAAATTCTGTCATTGCCTCTTTAATAGATTTTGTAATGAAATCAGGAAGAATTTTGTTTAAATCAGCAAATGCAAACTGTCCTTTTGTAATGGGCTTAACCTCACCTAATTCATTGCTTTCTGTTTTTTGTATAAAATCTTTATATAGTTGGATTGGAATAGCTCCTTTTTTTATTTTAAAAGCTTCTTCTTCTAATTTTCTTTGAAATTTTAAGCCATCAAATAATTGCTCACCAAAATCTTTTTTGGAAACAGTAACTACAATAGCTGAATTAGCAGTTTTTGTATCTCTTTTTTGTTCGCTCATTCCATTTATTACTAAGCGACTCTTTTCACTTGATGCATTTACGACATATCCTCCAGGACACATGCAAAAAGAATATACTCCTCTTCCCTCTTTTGTATGATATGTTAATTTATAATTTGCAGGTGGTAAATATTTTGCAGATTCTTTATATTGAGAATTATTTATCATTTCTTGGGTATGCATTACTCTTACGCCAACGGCAAAAGGTTTTGATTCCATTTTTAAATACTTTGAAAGCATTTCAAATGTGTCTCTCGCACTATGCCCAATCGCTCAAATTAAAATTTCTGTATCTAGCCATTTTTCATGATTTATTTCAATTTGTTTAATTTTTTCCTTCTCAATTTTTAAATCTGTTAATTTTGTGTTATATAAAAATTCGCCTCCATAAAGAATAATTTTTTGACGTAAGTTTTTAATTACTTCTCGTAATTTATCTGTTCCAATATGAGGGTGACTTTCATATAATATTTCTTTTTTTGCTCCACAATCCACAAATGTTTCCAACACTTTTTTTCCACGACAAAATTTATCTTTGACCATTGTATTTAATTTTCCATCAGAAAAAGTTCCAGCTCCACCTTCTCCAAATTGCACATTGCTTTCTAAGTTTAAAATCCCTGTTTTCCAAAATCTTTCTACTGTTTTTATGCGTTCTTCTACACACTCTCCTCTTTCTATAATAAGGGGCTTAAAACCTTTTTCTGCAAGTAGTAAAGCTGCGAAGAGTCCTCCTGGTCCACTTCCAACTATAATAGGACGTGAAGATAATTTATTTTTTCCTATTTTTGGAGTGTTATACTCTTCTTCTTGTACTTCTATTACATTTTTTAAATTTTTTATTTTATAATTTCCTTTTAATGTTACATCTACTTCATATACATGAAAAACATTTGATGCACATCTTGCATCAATAGATTTCTTTTTTATAAGAATTTTTTTTATTTCTTTTTCTGTTATTTTTAATTTTTTTAAAATCATTTCCTTTAATATTTCAGGTGAATCTTCTTTCACATTTATTTTTATTTCTTTTATTCGTAACATTATTTCTCATTCTTTCTAGCGTTTTCTTCTTTAATATTTTTTCCTGCAAGCATTCCACTAATCCATGCAAATCCTAAATTATATCCCCCACAATCACCATCTACATCTAATATTTCTCCTACAAAATATAGTCCTTTCTCTTTTAAGGATTCCATTGTATTTGGATTTATTTCTTTTATGGAAATGCCTCCTATTGTTACTTGAGCATTAAAAAATGATTTGGTACCTATAATAGGTAATTCGAATGATGTTAGAAATTTCCATAGTCTTTGTTGCTCTTCTTTTTTTAATTCTTCGTAATATACATCTTCTTTTATGCTGGATCTATATAATATAATTGGAATAAGTTTTTTATTTAAGAATCCTTCTAATAATTTTTTAATACTTCTTTTTGTGACACTTTTATTATATTCGTCCAAAAATATATTGATAGGTTGTTTTGTAAATGGAACAAAATTTATTTTGATTGTTATTTTTTGATTTTCTTCTAGTCCTATACTTGCATATCTGCTTAAATTAAATATACATATTCCACTGATCCCATAGTCTGTTAATTGTATTTCACCAAATTGTTCTTGTATTAGATTTTCATTTTCATAAATACTAACAAGGGATTCACATCTAACTCCTGCCCATTCTTTTAAAAATTTTTCGTTTGATATTAATTGTACTAATGAAGGTAATGGTTTATATATTGTATGCTGAAATGATTTTGCTAATTGAAAGCCAACGCCATCAGATCCTGTTTTTGGTGCAGCAGACCCTCCTGTTGCTATTATTACTTTATCAAACTTCAAAGAATCATTTATGAAAAAATAATTTTCTTTCTTTATGATGGAATTTACATAAAAGTTATTTTCTATTTTTATTCTAAGTCTTTTTGCTTCATATATTAATGCTTCTAAAATGCTTACTGCTTGATTAGAATATGGATAATAATAGCCATCTTTTATTTTGGGAATTATACCAATTTTTTTAAAAAAATTTTTTATTTCTTCTTGATTATCTTTGCTTATTATTTTTTCTAAAGTTTCTTTTTCATGAGTATGAAAAAAATTACTTGTAAAATGTTGATTCCAATAATTACATCTTCCGTTGCCAGTCATTAAAATCTTTTTTCCACATGTTTTATTTCTTTCTAAAATAATCACTTCATTTTCTTTTGTTTTAGCATATATGGCTGCTACAAGTCCTGAAGCTCCCCCTCCTACTACAGCAATTTTCATTTTCATCACCTTTTCTTCTTGTCTTTCTTTTGATTATAGTTTAACATAACGAACATTTAATGTCATTAAATGTTTTTTATTTTGAAACACTGAATCATAAAGGCATGAAATTTTTACAAAAATGTTTTAGAATTTATATAAATAATTAATGTAATTAAATCTATTTATTTCAATAAAAAAACAGTCTATTTTAGACTGATAAAATTGATTTTTTAGTTTCTCTCTTTTATGATGTTTTTACTGCAATAATAAGTAATTAAAAAGTAACCGCCATAAATAATTACTAAGAAAATGCCTGTCATAATAATTGATGGCAATAATTCTTCTGTACCAAATATTTCTAATACTTTTACAGCAAACTTTATACCAAATATTGAATGAATTATCGCAAGTATTAATGGAAGAAGGAAGAATATTCCAATTTGTCTAAATAATGCTTTGTTGATTAACTTCTCATCTGTACCAATTTTTCTTAACATTCTAAATCTCTCTTTGTTGTCACTACTTTCTGATAATTCTTTTAAGCCTAATATTGCTGCACTACTGATTAAGAATATTACTCCTAAATATAATCCAATAAATGTTACCATTACAGTTAAGCTATTTGTAGATTCTTTTATTGATAATTTTGAAGTTCCATCTGGAAGTAAATACTTATTATTAAGAGAATTTTTAGATAGTTCATTTATACTGTTTTCAATAGTTTTTATTTCTTCTTTGTCAGTAGTATTATAATTGCCCATTAGCATATCTTGATAAAGATAATTTTCATCAATTATATTATCAGCAACTACGATAATTCCAGCATTAATGCTTTGGCTAGACATTTCAATAAAACCACTCATGCATTCATCATATTTAGGTTTTAATGTATATCCAAATAAATTGATGGTTTCTTTATTTTTTAATGCAATATTTCTAGTATTAACCATTGATTTAAAATCAGCTATAACTATATATTCATTATCATCTAAGAAGTAAGTATCTATTCCATAAAGTTTTGCAATTTTATTATAATCGCTTATAGTTATTATATCTTCCATAGTGTCATATTTTAGAAAAGGGAATTCCGTTCTAACACTTTCTAATTTTGAACCTAGTGTATGATTTAAAGTTAAATCAGGTGTTCTATAAATTTTCACTTGTATGAATTCTTTTAAGTACTTAGTTATATCAAAGTCAAAAACTTTCAATTTTTCTACTGCATCAATATGAGAATTTGCCATTTGTTCTTCAGTATATCCATAAGATAAGTTCATATCATGCCACTGTGTAGCATCCATATTTCGTTTATTCGTAAGTTGTATATCAGCAGGAGCAAATTTCTTAATTCCTTCATTCATAGAATTTTTCATTGTAAGACAAGAAGATAATAAACAAATTGTTACAAATAGCATTAAACAAATAATTGTTGTTGAAAAAACAGTAGTATTAATTTTACTTGAAAATTGTCTCAAAGTAAAACTGTTTAATCCTTTGTAATAGAAGCTCTTCATAGATCTTACAATTCTTAGAACAAGTCCAGATAAAGACCAGAAAAGAAAGAATGTACCTATACTACCCATTGCGATTGGAACTAAAATATCCTTTACATTGTCCATATCTGCAAATCCAGCTGTTACCATGTAATAAGCATAACCTAAAATGCACACAGATATAATAAATATAATAATACAAATAAATGGATTTTTAAGTTTCAATGTTTCAGCCTTTTTATTCCCATGAAGTAAGTCTATGAGTTTGCATTTACTTACACTTATAGTATTAAATATCATTACGAATAGATACATAACACTAAAATAAGCAATCGTTCTTATACAAGCAGAACTTGAAAAAACAAATGTATATTTCGTTAAATTTGCTTCAAACATATTAACTACGATAACGCTCATGAGTTGTGATAGAAGTGTACCAAGTCCAAGACCTACTACAAGTGATAGAA
Source organism: uncultured Mycoplasmatota bacterium (assembly GCA_948432605.1). Taxonomy (GTDB): domain Bacteria; phylum Bacillota_I; class Bacilli_A; order RF39; family UBA660; genus Ventrenecus. The sequence goes on from CAOJCV010000056.1 coordinate 6,213, forward strand.
TACCAATTATCAATGTTTCAAAGAATAATATCATCGAAATTTTTCTCTTACTCATCCCAAGAGTTAAATAGATTCCAAACTCTTTATTTCTTCTTTTCATTAAAAATCTTGAAGCATATATGATTAAGAAACCTAATATAAATGATACAAATACACTAACGGCACTCATCATCGTCATCATAAGTTTAATAAGTTCTCTTGTAGATGATGAAACCTCCATCATTGCTGTTTGTGTATCTAGGGCATTAAATACATAAAATATTGATATACCAAGAATTAAAGTAAAAAAATAGATGGTATAATCTTTTATACTTTTCTTGATATTTTTTAAAGATAACTTAGAGAGCATCAGATAGATCCCCACCTAAGAGAGTTACTACATCAATAATCTTATCAAAAAATTCTTTTCTAGAATCATTTCCTCTATGAATCTCTTTAAAAATTTTACCATCCTTGATAAAAACTACTCTTCTTGCATAAGAAGCTGTAAAAGCATCATGAGTTACCATTAGAATAGTCGCTCCAAGTTCATCCAAATAATTAAATTTCTCTAGTAACATCTTAGCAGACTTAGAATCTAGAGCTCCTGTTGGTTCATCAGCAAGAACTAACTTAGGATTTGTAATGATTGCACGAGCCGAGGCGACTCTTTGTTTTTGTCCCCCACTCATTTGATATGGATATTTAGACAATACAGATTTTATATCAAGTTCTTCTGCAACTTTCTTAATTCGTGTATCTATTTCTTTTGCATTTACATTTTGAATGGACAAAGCAAGAGCAATATTTTCATAAGCTGTTAAGGTATCTAATAAATTAAAATCTTGAAAAATAAAGCCAAGTTCTTCTCTTCTAAATTTGTTAAGGGCATTCCCTTTTAATTTAGTGATGTCTATTCCACCTACATATATATGCCCACTTGTTACATGATCTATCGTTGATATTACATTCAGAAGTGTTGTTTTTCCACTTCCACTAGATCCCATAATAGCAACAAATTCACCTTTTTCAACACTAAGTGATAAGTTATCAATAGCCTTAGTTAAAGAGGAACG
>CAOJCV010000057.1 GCA_948432605.1 uncultured Mycoplasmatota bacterium
AATTTTAATAAATATACAATAAGCTATATTAGTATACATATAAGGAGGTATAAAAATATGAAATATAGTCGTGACTTAAAAAAAGAACTTTATGACAAATTAGATAGTCATCTTTTATCAGTTCCTGGTGTTGGTGTTAATCTAGCCCCTGTCATATTAGCTGAAATTGGAGATATTAATAACTTTGATAACCCAAATAAACTGATTGCTTTTGCTGGTACTGATCCTTCTGAAAATCAATCTGGTAATAAGTTATCTTCTAATGATAAAACTTCTAAAAGAGGTTCTTCATATCTACGTCATGCCATTTATACAGCAAGTTTAGTTGCTATATCTAATGAACCTGAGCTTAGAGCTTATTATGATAAGAAAATATCTGAGGGTAAGCACCATTTTGTTGCCTTAGCAGGCATTAGTCGTAAATTATTAACAATTATCTATTACATTTTGAAAGAAGATAGGGATTATGTTAAATACGACAATATTAAAAACAACAAGAACTAAAAATTTTAAAAACGCGAAGATTTTAGTTGTTTTTGTCATGCAATAATTTTGATAAATTTTTATTTTCAAACTTTTTCATTAAACTTATCAAAAAGTACTTGACTTATATATAGTTGGTCTAAAAATAATTACTTTTGATTTATTAATAAATCAAACACACTTTTATAACGTGAAACAACAATTTTCCAAGTATATGCTTCATGTATTCTTTTTTTTGCTTTCTTTCCAAATTCCTCTTGTTCCTTTTTCGACAATTTTTCCACTTGATAAAGAGTATTCATTAGGCTATTATCTTCCTTTGAAAAATAAAAGCAACTATCTTCCCCCACTTCTTTGTTATAACAAACATCAAACAAAATATTAACATTAGTAATACTTAAAGCTTCAAGCAAAGAAGGATTGGTTCCACCAACAGAATGTCCATGTATATACGCATAAGAAAATTTTCGAAAATACAAAAGTGCTTCTTGATCATAAACAGTCCCAATAAATTTAATACGAGAATCTTGAAGAAAATTAGTCTTTTCTTTTAAAGATTCATAAAATTGATTTTCTTCCACATTACAAATAATAACTAAATCTTTTGAAATATTTGTTTTCATAAATTCTCGAATCATAACTTCATAATTATTTTCGGGAATAAATCTCCCAACAATTAAATAATATTCTTCTTCCTTAATATTATATTTTTGAAATAAATCTTGAACAAGTTTATTCTTCTTAGGATTTCGATTTTCATAAGCCCCAAAAGCAATAAACTTTGTTCGAGGAGAATATTTTTTATATTCTTCTTTCACATAACTTTCAATAGATTTAGAATCACAAACACAATAATCACTGTATTTAATACAATATCTTTCACTAATTTTAAAACATTTTTTAATCCACCAAGACCACTTTTCACGCTTCCATTCTAAACCGTCAGGATTAATAATAAGCTTGACACCTAATTTTTTTAGTTTTCTTTTCCAAAAAGGAAAAAGAGGCCCTACTTTACAACCAAGCATCAAAATAACCACATTTTTAATATCATGCTCTTTAATATATTTAAAAAAGAAACGAGTTGCTTTAATAGTAAAAGTAAACATAGTAACAAAACCTTGATCTTCTACAAAAATAGAAGGACTAATTACACCATCTATTACTTGAACTTCCCCATCTTTCTCTTTCACATTTGTTAAATTAGGAATATAAAATTGATAATTCTTATCCTTATTATTTTGCACTAAATTAGTTACAAAAGTTTCCCAACCACCATAGTTGTATTTATATCCTCTAGAACCTATAATAATAATATTTTTTTTCATAATCCACCTCAAATCCAAAATGTTAAAAAAGAAATTCCTAAACTTAGAAAATAAAGAATTTTCAAAAAAAGAATTGCTACAAAATTTCTTTTATTATAACATCTCTCATAATAAAACATACTTTTTTTTAAAATTTTATATTTACGAATTTTATTTAAACTTTTATTAACTGAAACAGAAAGAGCATGAATAACACTCACTTCATTGTCAACATAAATTTTTAAATTTTTTTCCAAAGCTTTTTTTCCAATAATATTTTCTTCATAATAAAGAAAAGTATTCTCATCAAAATAATCTATTTTTTTAAAATCACTTAATCTTGCCATAAAAAAGCTACCATGTATCACATCTACTTGAGTAAGGGAACTTTGATAATACGACTCTGGATACATCTGAAATTTACTAGCATAACGACTAACAAAATTTATAGTACTTAAAACTTCTACAAAATAAGAAGGAAATTTCCAACCTTTAATGGATTTTCCTAATTCTGAAATAACAGGTCCTAAAAAAGAAATAAAAGAATTTGTTTGCATGTCTTCTTGCATTTTTAAAATAACTTCTTCTTTCACTTCTATATCAGGATTAGAAATAATAACAAGTTCACAATCAGTATGTTCTTCTAAATATCTTAATCCTATGTTATTACCCGATCCATATCCTTTATTTTCATCTGCTCTTAAAAAGACAATTCGATCATTTTCTAACTCTTTTAATTTCAAATTTTCTTTATTTGGACTACAGTTATCAACAATTATTATATAAGAAAGAGAAAAATAAGATTCTACTTGCTCTACCACGCGTAACGTATTTTCATAATCATTATAATTTAAAATAACAATTCCAGTTTTCATAATAATCCCTCATTATCTTTATTCTATCATGAATCATTTTTTTTGAAAACGAAAAAAAAAAGTAATCCATTAAGAAACTTTACTTCTTTTTAAACCTAAATTACTCTTTTTATTTAATGATTTTAAAAGTTTCAAAATATTCTTTTTTTCAATATCATCCATTAATTCAAAATTTCTAATTTGAAAAAAAGCCATAAGTTCTACACGAAGAGAGTTGGGTAACTGCATTTTATCTTCTTTTAAAAATTCACACATTTTTTCCTTAGTCATAGAAGAAAAATCAATAAATTCAGCATGTTTCCCTTTCATTACTTGAGAAAGAATCGAATAATCTAGTTTTTTTAAATCATAATTCTTTTGAGAAACACATTCTACTTTGGATTGATTCAAATAATCAATAATATCTTTTTCAGTAATTATATTTATTCTTCTAATACCGTATTCATATTTACAAATACTAATTAAAAACTCTAAAAGTCTTTTTTGAAGTGTAGTTCTCTCTATAGGTAAATTTAACGTTTCTATAATTTGCTCAAATGAATGAGTATTAAAAGAAGATTGTCCAAAATAAAGATCAAATACTTTTTTCATAAGGAATTTATCTCTTTCAAATAAAAACTTTTCACTTTGAACTATTTGATCAATCTTATCATAATTTAACTTAAAAATAGGCTTGTGTTCTAAAATTTCATGTAATTGATACTCTATTTTCATTAAACGATATTTTACCTGACTTTCACTCAAAGAATAACTTAAAACAATCTCATTTATTGTCTTATTATTTTTATAATACTCTATTAAAAGAAATTGATCTTTTTTACTAAAAAACTTTAAATTAGGCTCGATATCTTCTTCAAAAGATAATTTTCCATTTATTTCATGATTTACATAACGAAATATTTTTAACATTGCATCTTGGTACTTCCGTCTTAAAATTGGTCCTTTTTCATGTCTATTTGCTGCTAATTCTTGTATAGTTTTATAATCATGATCTTTTAAACCAAACAAACTACAAATAATATCTTTTTCTTCATCACGAAGAGGAAGATGAACATCATCTAACAAAACTGCTAATTTATCTCTATTAATATAACATAAATCCTTTTTCAAAAACCCACATTTCTTTAACTTTAAAGACTCTAAACATTTAGCAATTTGAAATTTAATTTTAATATTACGAACTTTATATAATTGAGCAAGCTCATTTAAATTTAAATGCATGTTATCTGGATTCCACACATTTTTAAAACCATAAAACAAAGATAATAAAACTTTTTCTTCATCATTTAAAATACTTTCACTTTGATGTAATAAAATTTCTTTAGAGATTTCCTCTTCATTAATTTCGACATCTTGAACCAAAAAAGATAGAAAAGATTTATTTAATCTTGTTAAAATAGAAAAAACACTCTTTGAAGACATACTAAGTTTACTAGCGATTTCTTCTACTTTCAAATCACTTACATATTTTAATTCAAAAATATTTTTTTCATGTTCTTGTAATCCACCAGCCATCAAAAATTTTTGAATTTGAGAAAACTCAAAACAATTATCATTTACAATTCCAAAACGCCTTTTATCTATTAAATCCAAACTATCTGTTATTAAATTAGATAATTTCATTGGTGTAAACTCGCCTTTTTCTTTTCTAATATCTTTTAAAGATAAATTTTCTATTAAAAACATCTTCAAAATTTCAATTGTAGTATCATCAAATTTTAACATTGAAGAGTTTAAATAAGGAATATAATGTTCTTTATTAATTTTTCGTTTTTTTGAACGCCCCAAATAAGCATTGATTGCAGATAGCTGTGCATTTTCTAGCTCCGATTGTGAATATTTTATTTCCCATTCTTTAATACCAAAATATATATCTAATATTTTCTTATCATTTTCTTTAATAACATCTAAACTACGAATTTCTAAATAATCTTCTTTTTTTAAATCAGTAGTTCTAAAATCTGGAATTCTAAAAAACATTTTTTCCAAAGATAGTTTTAAATCTCTTTTATCTTTCAAACACTTTCTCTCTGGAAAATTTAAATAATAATCTTCTATCGAATGCTTAGAAAAGATCGTTAATTCTATAACAAATTGTTGCTCCTTAGAAAATGAATTTTTTACAGATTGATAAAAATTATAAAGCTCTTTATGATATTCTATTAATTCTAAAGATTCATAATTTAAAAGAAGACTATTTAATCTATATTCTAACTCTTCTCTAGACATATATGACATTGGCATTGAAAAAGCATTTTCCAAAGTTTCTTTTTTCAAATCTGATTCACAAGAATGCAACATGCTTTCAATTTGATCAAAATCCAACACTTCTTCTTTTTTTAAAGTTCTTTTAAAAACAGTAGTTTTAAGTTGTTGAAAAGATCGTTGTTCAAAATCTAAATAATCTTCCACATTTGAAAATACTTTAATTATTTTTTCATTTAATTTTTTTAAAAGACATTCATAATCATTCAATGAAATTTCCAACTGATTTGCTATAAAGTGATTTGGATAATCATGTCTTTCTACATATAACATATAATATAATTTAGATTCCATAAGAGAAAGATATTGTTCAATATAACGATATCTTAAAAAATCTTTTGGAGAAATAGGTTTAACATTAAGCCAACTTAAACTTCCATATTTTTGTAAAATTTTATTTTTTAAAAATGCTTTTTTTCTAGAATCCAAATACAAATTTTTTACTTTAGATAATGCATCTTTTTCTATTCTATTTATATTTTGATGAGTAGTATTAAATTCCAAACCAAGTTTTTCTAATGAAATAGTAGTCTCACTTAAAACACGATGATACAAAACATAATACTCCATAGGCGTTAAAAGTTCTTTAATTATTAGTAAAAGATTTACATCATCAACTTGAACAATTAAGTTTTCATATGCATTATTCTCATCAACAATAACATCTTGAAGAAGCATATCTTCTGCAATCGATTGATCTAAACTAACTGTAGTTTTTAAAAGCTCTTCTCGTATTAAATTTAATTGAAAAGGTGTAATTTTTAATAATTCACACAACAGAGAATCTTCAGGTAATGCTAGATTTTGATTCTGATAAGAAACATACAACTTTTTATATCTTAAAATAAGATTTTCTAAATATTCAGGTCTTTGTATTGAAGTATTATTTAAACTTAAAAAAGATGTAATTTTCTTTTGAATTTGAAAGTTTGCATAAGTACTAAATTCAGATTTTTGTGAGTCATAAGTTTCAATTGCTTTTATCAAAGCTAAATTACCTTCTTGAATCAAATCAGAAAACTCTACATAAACTAAATGATTTGTATAACGTTTAACAACACTAATAACAAGTCTTAGATTAGATTCTAAAATTCTCCCCAAAACACTTTTATCTCCATTTTGATATTTTTGTATAAGATTTAATTGTTCCTCTTTTGTTAAAACATTACAATATTTTAAGTCACTTAAATACAAAGCGATATTATCTAAAGATTTATCAAATCTTTCCACAAAAAAACCCCCTTTTTAGGGAGTATTATACCAAATATAAAGAAAAAGTCAAATCTTATCCATTATCACAAACTCTCGATTAAAATAAACGGACTTTCTATAGTACCTTCACCATCTATTTTTTTGTCAAGAGACAAATATCCCACAGGAAACACTGCTCTTGTAATATTTGCATAATAATCAAATATATTGCCACTAGGACCTACAGAATAAACATAATTTTCAGAAGTTTGATAGGCCATCACCCAATATCCTCTTGTGTTGAGAGAATTATAAAGCCAATTTGCTTGAAAACAATCTTCATATTTATTCCAACTTTCTAAAGATATATTTAAACACACTTCTCGACTTGTGGTTAAACCACCACTTGTTGCATATCCATAATCATTAAGAGATAATAACCCAAGTTTTCCTAACCAAGGCTTATGTTGGATATAATTTCCAAGTTGATAACCATGTTCGTAATCATACAAAACATTTACTTCAGATGGTATAGACCTTATATTAGTCACATCAAAAAGAACCTGTAAAAAATTATTAGAAACATCTGAATTCATATTACCAAAATAAGTGTTTAATTGTTTAAGTAGTAAAGAAGATGCCCAAGAAGGATGCCCAGAACCATAAGTATATTCTCCTAAAGACTCACCTCGAATTATTTTTAAATATGTTTCACCACCAGAATCCTCTTCGCTTGACTTAATATGATTCATAATTCCAACAATTCTCCATAAAATAACATTACCATCTACATCTTTTTCTCCAATGTCAATATAGTTATTTGGATTTAATCCAATATATCTCATATTATGATCTACTGTCTCATCATCTTCAATAAGTGTTCCTTCTGGTGCCTTTTCAATAATATAATCTTTTACAGCATCAGAAGAACTTGGAGGATTTACTTTTTCTTCAAAATATAAAGTACATTTTACCCTTGAATTATTCTCTTTTTTATAAGTAGAATAATTTACTATTGCACTCCAAGTTTCATCATTCCATGAAATAGTCACACC
>CAOJCV010000058.1 GCA_948432605.1 uncultured Mycoplasmatota bacterium
CTATTCTTCTCTTTTATCCTATCACCCCCCCCCCTAAAAGTCAAATAAAAAGAAATGATTTTCACATTTCTATAATTGTTTTTTATATTCTTTAAATATTGATTCATTTTCTAAATCTGTTTCAGCAAGACTTGCAAATATTTTTTTTTGTTCTCTTGATAATTTTGTTGGAGTTACAACATTTATGATGACATATTGATCTCCTTTTCGAATTGAATTAGGAATTTTTAAGCCTTTTCCTTTTAATTTATATTTTGTTCCACTCATAACACCAGCTTTTATATCCATCACTACATTTCCATAGATGGTAGGAACTTCTTTTTTGCAACCTAATGCAGCTTCTGCTATAGTGATTGGGACACTTATATATAGATCTTCGCCATCTCTTTCGTAAAATGAGCTTTCACTCACATGGATTTCGAAATATATATCTCCGTTTGGACCACCATTTATTCCAGCTTCACCTTTACCACTGATACGAAGTTGATGTCCATTGTCTACTCCTTCTGGTATATGAATAGAAATTGTTTTTTTCTTTTTTACTTGACCAGTTCCTTTACATGAAGAACATGTACGAGCATAAGTCTTTCCAGTACCATGGCAGTTAGAACATGTACTTCTACTTTGAACTACACCAAAGATACTTCTAGATTCTGTGATTACGGTTCCAGAACCATGGCATATTTCGCATGTTTTTTCCTCAAAACCACCTTTTCCATGACATTCTTCGCATGTATCATTTAAAGATAATTCTATTTCTTTATCCAATCCAAAAGCAGCTTCTTCAAATGTTAAATCAAGTCTTACTAATGTGTCTCTTCCTTTTCTCGCAGTATTGGTATTTCTAGAACCTCCTCCAAAGAAATCTTGGAAATCGCCAAAACCAGACGAAAAACCTCCTGTGAATCCTCCTCCAAAGACACTTCTTAAAATATCATTTAAATCAATGTCTCCTGGATCAAATCCACCATAGCCACCGCCTGCAGCATCAAATGCTGCATGTCCAAACTGATCGTATTGAGCTCTTTTTTGTTCATCTGATAATACTGCATAAGCTTCACCAATTTCTTTAAATTTTACTTCTGCGTCAGGTTCTTTATTTACATCAGGATGATATTTTTTAGCAAGCTTTCGAAAGGCAGATTTAATTTCTGCTGGGCTTGCACTTTTTTCTACTCCCAATATTTCATAATAATCTTTTTTATTCATTTTTTTCACCTACAAGACTATTTAGTTCTTCTATACATTTTTCGATGTATTTAAATGCTTTCTCAAATGTTTTTTCATCTGTTAAATCAACATTTACTATTTTTAAAATATCTAAAACATTTTTTGAACTTCCACTTTTTAAGAAATTTAAGTAATTTTCTGAAGATGTACCATTTAAAATATCATTTGCAATACAAATTGCACTGATAAGACCTGTTGCGTATTTATACACATAAAATGGTGTATAGAAATGAGGAATACGTAAACATTCATATCGTATACTATCATCAATTATAACAGAATCTTTAAAATATTCTTTATTTAATTCATAGTAAGTATCTGTAATTGTACTTTCTGTTAAGCTTTCTTTATTTTGCAATTTTTCACTCATTTTACTTTCAAATTCCGAAAACATTGTTTGACGATAGATCGTTGCTTTTACACGATCTAAAAATTCACATAAATAATAAATTTTTTCTTCCTTTGTTTTTGCATTTTCTCTCATATAATGAGAAAAGAATACTTCATTTACAGTAGATGCTATTTCTGCTACAAAAATATCATATCCAGCATATATATAAGGATTATTTTCTTTAGAATACATTGAATGGACAGCATGGCCTAATTCATGTGCTAAGGTTCCTACTGAATCAATTGTGCCATTAAAGTTTAATAAAACATAACTAGGTGAATCATAACATCCCCAGTGATATGCACCACTATACTTTCCTATATTAGGATAAAAATCAACCGTTTTATTTTCAAAAATACTTTTAAAATGATCTAAATAATCATGTCCTAAAGGCTTTAATGCTTCAGTAACAGTTTGAATCGCTTCTTCTTTTGTATATTCACTTACAGGTTTTTCTATTGTCGATACATATGTATCATATAAATGATATTCTTCTAAGCCTAACATTTTCTTTTTTAATTTTTGATATTCTACAAAAATATCAATGTTTCTATGAACTGATGAAATTAAATTTGTGTAAACTTCTTTTGGAACATGTATAGAATCAAGTGCCATTTCTAATGCTGAGTCATACTTTCTAATTGATCGTAAAAACTCTAATTCTTGATAATTTCCTTTTAAAAGAGAAGCAAATGTATTTTTGTGTTTTTTATAATAATCATGATAAGAGAGAAAAGCTTTTTTCCGAACATTTTGATCTTTATTATCTAAAAACTCTGTATAATTATAATGAGTTAATTCTATTTCTTCTTTTTCTACATTAATAGTATCAAATATGGCATCTGTTGTATCTAATGAAGTGAATGTATCATCTGGAGTACCAAAGGCACTTAAAGCTTTTGATATAATTTCTTCTTCTTTTTCTCCTAATATACGTTTTTTATCTTTATAAATTTCTTCAAAATATCGTTTATATATATTTAATTTTTCTTCTTTTTCAAATAAGGTTTCGACATATTCTAAATCTTTTAACATAAATTCACTTAATACAAATGATTCTGATTCACTAATTTCATTTGATAAGGATTCAATCTCTAAATAATATTTTTTTGAATCGTTGTTTCTTGTGTCTTCATCAAATAAAAATTTTGAATAAACGATTAATCTCTCTAAAGCTCTACTTTCTTCTTCACTCGTTTTTAAATATTGTAATAATGTTTTTTCATTATCTAAAATATGACCTTTCATTTTTAAAATTTCTTTATTTTTTTCTAAAACAAATTTTTTTAAAGTTTCATATTCTTTTTCATCTTTTATAATTTTTGTTTTATCCCAACAGTCTAATTCGTTTATTTCGCTTCTATCTAATAGTTGTTTCATATTTAATCCTTTCTAATATTGATCGAAAAGTTCTAGTTTCCTAGAACTTTTTTATTTTTCTTCATAAGTTGCTTCTTCTACAGAATCATCTTTTTTCTCATTATTTTCTTCTTGTGGAGTTGTAGTAGCTTCTTTGTTTTTAGCTGCTTCTTCATACACTTTTGTAGCTAATTTCATGCTTACTTCTTGTAGTTCTTCTGTTTTCTTTTTGATTGTATCTACATCGCCTTTTTCTAAAGTTTCTTTTAATGCTTTAATTTTTTCTTCGGCTTCATTTTTATCTTTGGCATCTACTTTATCTCCCAAGTCTTTTATTGCTTTTTCTGTTGCAAAAATCATTGAATCTGCTTCATTTCTAGCATCGGCTTCGGATTTTCTTTTTTCGTCAGCCTCTTTATTTGCTTCGGCATCTTTCATCATTTTATCAATTTCTTCATCTGTCAAATTTGTATTTGAAGTAATTGTAATTGTTTGTTCTTTATTTGTTCCAAGATCTTTTGCTTTTACATTTACAATTCCGTTTGCATCTATATCAAATGTTACTTCAATTTGAGGAATTCCTCTTGGAGCTGGTGGGATATCAGAAAGTTGGAAATTTCCTAAAGTTTTGTTATCAGCAGCCATTTTTCTTTCACCTTGTAAGACATGAATGTCTACTGCTGGTTGATTGTCAGCTGCTGTACTAAATACTTGACTTTTACTTGTAGGGATTGTTGTATTTCTTGGAATTAAAACAGTCATTACACCACCTAATGTTTCAAGTCCTAAAGATAATGGTGTTACGTCTAATAGAACTAAATCGTCCATTTCTCCTGTTAATACTCCACCTTGAATTGCAGCTCCCATAGCCACTACTTCATCTGGATTTACACCTTTATGTGGTTCACGTCCTAATTCTTTTTTTACAAGTTCTTGTATGTATGGAATACGAGTAGAACCTCCTACTAATATTACTTCGTCAATATCTTTATTTGATAATTTTGCATCACTTAAAGCTTTTTTAACTGGCTCTAAAGTTGAATCAAATAAATCACGACATAAATCTTCAAATTTAGCTTTTGATAATTCAATATCTAAGTGTAATGGTCCATCACTGTTTTGTGAAATAAATGGTAAGTTAATTTGAGTAGTAGACATTCCAGATAGATCTTTTTTGGCTTTTTCAGCAGCGTCTTTAATACGTTGCATTGCCATAGCATCATTTGTTAAATCTACTCCTGTATCTTTTTTAAATGTTTCAACTAAATAATCCATCACGCGTTTGTCAAAATCATCTCCACCAAGTTTGTTATTTCCAGCTGTTGATTTTACTTCAAATACTCCATCACCAAGTTCTAGTATTGAAACGTCAAATGTTCCTCCACCTAAATCGTAAACTAATACAGTTTGAGTTTTATCTTGTTTGTCTAGTCCATATGCTAAAGCTGCTGCTGTTGGTTCATTTATAATACGTTTTACATCAAGTCCTGCGATACGCCCTGCATCTTTTGTAGCTTGTCTTTCGGCATCGTTAAAGTAAGCTGGTACTGTAATAACAGCTTCTGTTACTTTTTCACCTAGATAGGATTCGGCATCCGCTTTTAGTTTTCCTAATGTTTTTGCACTAATCTCTTGTGGTGTCCAGCTACGTCCATTGGCCTCTACTTTTTCACTTGTTCCCATTAAACGTTTAATTGACGCGATAGTATTTTTTGGATTTGTTACAGCTTGACGTTTTGCACGATCTCCAACAATTGTTTCTTCTCCTTTAAAAGCTACAACACTAGGAGTAGTTCTTCCTCCTTCATCATTTGGAATAACTGTAGGTGATCCCCCTTCTAATACTGAAACACAACTATTTGTTGTTCCTAAATCGATTCCTATAATTTTACTCATAATTTATCTTCCTTTCTTATTTAATCTTTATGATTTACTTTGACCATAGCAGGTCTTATTACTTTATCTTTATACATATATCCTTTTTGTAATACATCTAAAACGATATTGTTTTCAAATTCTTCACTGTTATCAATTAAAACAGCATTCATGCTTGTGTCATCAAATTCTTTGTGTAAACAATCAATTTCTTCTACACCAATAGAATTTAATGATTCTACCATATTCCCATATATCATTTTAAAGCCACTTAAGAATTTACTGACTTCGTCTGTTAAATCATTATCATCCATTTTTATGGCATGTTCAAAATTATCTAGGATAGTAATCATTTTGATAATTGCATTTTCTCCATCATACTTTAGTAATTTTGCTCTTTCTTCTTCACTACGTTTTTTAATATTTTGCATTTCAGCAGTAATTCGCAAAATCTTTTCGTCTTTTAGAATACTTTCTTTTTTTAATGATTCTATTTCATTTAATAATTTATCCTCTTTTTTCTTCTTTTTGGGAAGTTTTTCTTGTTTTGTTTCTTCTTCCATCAATAGTTCTTCGTTATTCATCACTATCCTCCTTATTTAGCTCCCGATTAATAAAAGTTAAAAGTCCTACTACTCGATCATATTCCATTCTTTTTGGTCCAATAATGGCAATTGTTCCTTCTGACCCATTTCTTTTATATGTCGTTTTTATCACTGTTACATTTGGATCAAATTCCGATTCGCTTCCGATGTAGATGTTTACTCCATCTCCATCATTTTGTTTATCAATTTTTTCGATAAATGTATTATCTTCAAATTTGGCCATGATATTACGTATTTCTTCTACATCGTCATATTCTGGTTCAGATAATAAGAAGTTTTTACCACTCACATGAACTTTCTCGCCAGATTTGGCTGCAAAATCATGGAATGTTTGTGAAAAAATAGAAAATATGGTTTCATATTGCTTTATTTTTTCTGCTATGATTGGCTTGATTTCAAATTCAAGTCTTGTAGAAACTTCATTTACAGGAGTTCCAATAAGCATTTTATTGATGATTTCGCAAGTTTTTACAACTTCATCTAAATGAATCGTAGCTGGAAGTGTAAATTGTTTGTTTTGAACTATTCCTTTATCAGTACAAACAAGCGCGACAATATGATTATTTTTTAGAGGAATAATACTTACTTGTTGCAATGCATTTTCTTCACTATTTTTCCCTAAAACAACACTTGTATAACTTGTCATTTCACTTATTATTTCCACACAAGCTTCGATCGCATCCGATAAAGCAAGCTCATGATTTTTAAAAATTGTTTGTAATTTAGTTGCATCGCTTTCAGATAACTCTTTTGGTTTCATTAAGTTTTCTACATAATATTTATAACCGCTTTCTGATGGAATTCTACCAGAAGAAATATGATTTTTCTCTAGTAATCCTAGTTCTTCTAAATGGGCCATTTCATTTCGAATAGTTGCAGAAGAACATTTTAATCTTTTGCACAAAGATTTACTTCCTACAGGTTTAGCAGTTGCAATATAAGATTCTACAATTTCTTTTAACAAACACTTTTGTCGATCACTCATAAGTCACTTCCTTTAGCACTTAACCACCTCAAATGCTATCAGTATTATAATATGTTTTTTTAGCACAGTCAATACCTGATTGCTAATTTTTTTAGATTAGTAAGTTTCATAAATAAAAAAATCTCAAGTTTATTTATGAGAATTTTTTACGTTTATAACATTTTTTAATATTTCTTTTATTTCTTTTTCCTCTTCTTCATAAAAATCGATACGAAAGTTTCGAATTCCGAAATCAATATATTTCTTTATATCTTTTATTTTATTTATTGGCTCATGATGATAAATATATACGGTTTTGTCTTCCTTTACTTTTACAGGATATTTTCTTTTTTTTAAATCTTCTAAAATTAAGCCATCTTCATTTATTAAAGGATGCCTTTTTAAGGTCATATCGATTACTTTTCCATAAATAAGTATTTCAACTGGATGTGACTTTAAATCTTGAAAATAGTTTAATTCTTCTAAAGTAAGTTCTAAGGATAACGTCATTTTTTGGACATTCCATTCTTCAAATAATTCGATGGTACTTTGATTGGCAATGTTTAGACCATAATCTAAGATAATTTCATGAGTGTCTTTATATTTTTCTAAAAGACCTACATCTTTAATTAAAAGTTTTTTTGGAAGGGAGTAGGATATGAAAGATAATGAC
>CAOJCV010000059.1 GCA_948432605.1 uncultured Mycoplasmatota bacterium
AATTCTTACTAGTAACCCAATCTTTTAAAGTAATTCTAACATCACTTGGAATTTCTAACCCTGGAGTAGAATACCAAATATAATAAAAAGTTTGAATATAATCAATTGTTAAAATATTACTATTATATTTTTGGTTACACATCATATAACTTTCTACTAATCGAAAGTGATAAAGTGCTTTATAGTAAAAATCTTTTTCGCTATTTAATAAATTTCTTTTTAAACTTTTTTCTCTTAAACGTAGCATTTTTTCCTTTACAATTTGATAAGATAATCTAACTTCTGGAGAAAAATCATTTTGAAAATATATTTCATAAAAATCTAAAAGTTCAAAAGAAGAAAGAAGTTGTGATAATTCTTTATTACATAAAGATTTTAAATTTAGTTGTGAAGTTTCTAATTCAATTTCTTCATACAAAGTACTCACAAATTGTTTAGAATCTTCTAGCTTACCAAGTTGAATATATAACACCATTTTACCAAAATAAGGAATCAATACTTCTTCAATATTTAATAATCTATTTATTTTCTTTTCCATACTATTTTATAACCTTTAATCTTAAGGTTTTCCCTTCTACTTTATATAAAAAATTTAATATCACATCAGAATAACGAATATTAGAATCTTGAATAATTTTTTCAACATCATCTTTTTCCATAATTTTTAATAGAAAAAACAATATACTAGAAAAATAGAAGGAAAGAGATATTGTATTTAAAAATTTTTGCAATTCAAAATATTCTAATCGGTTTAAATGCTGCAATTCTTGTTGAAAAAGAGTAACAATAGTCTGTCTTTCATAAGTTAAATAATCTTCTAATAAATAGGGATTAAGAAACCAAGATTCCAAATGAATAGCACTATCACAAACTTCTTCTAGCCCCACAAAAGAATACAATAACTTAAAAAATATTTTAAAATAATCTTGATTCTCTTGATTATGATGTAAATGAAAATCATAAAAACTATCCAACAATCTAGCTCGAAACAATTCTTCATAATAAAATGATTTCTGATTAGCATCTAAAAATTTATCATTCAATAACAATAATTTTCTTTTTTTTAATTGAGAAAATAAACGAACTTTAGGTTCTAATTCTAAAGAATCAATAAATATATCTTCTAGTAAATAAGAAGTTTCTTGTAGATAAAAATCCATTTCTAAATGTTCTAAATATTCTTCTATTTGAGCCAAAGAAAAATCTTGCAAATTTAATTCTTCACTTTCCTCTATCATTTTAAAAAATAAAGATTCAATATATTTATCATGCAAAGTATCTTTTTTAGAATTGAAAAAAAGAAATAAACTTTTATCAAAAAAAGATTTCAATTTTTCCTCAACTTTCAATAATCTTATTAATTTTACATCCATGAGGGATCCCCCTTAGTAAAATATTATATAATTAACTAAGAGATTTTTCAATACAATTTAAGTTAATAATTATGGTGTGAGTACTATTCGGAACCCTATCCATTCTTTCGTTCCACCTGCATGATTTCCAAAAGCAAACATTCCCGATTCACTCCCATATTTAAAATCTCCACCGTGATCAGCCCATGGACTTGTTGTATGAATTCCGACATACTTGTTCCATATTGATATTTATCATAATACTTACCTTCAGGCCAGCTAGATCCTGCGGTCAATGAGTCAGTTGCTCCACCATAACCTCCTGTAAACCCTGAGTTTAAAGATGCGTTATTTCCAGACAGTAAATTTCCACTTTGGTCAGCCATTACAGCCATTACATATTCGTGAGCCCCTCCACTCATATCATAAATTCCACTAATATTGCCCGTGGTACTAGCAAGATATCCAGTAGTAGTGTTGTATGGAAGTGTAATATTTGAAGTAACACCATATTTATTACATTCTCTATTATCCTTTGTATAACCACAAGTTGGAGCACTCACACTTGCATAGCCTGTTAAAAAATTGAAATTGTTATTAATTCTAATCTTAGTTTCTGAACCATATTTACTGTGTTGTAAATAAGCTACTGCTCCCCATTCCATATTCCTCGACTTCGTCATAAGATGGTTTATTAGAGAAAAGTGCTGATTCACTTTCATCTATCATCAGATTTTTTTTCGCCCATAAAATAATCAATCATAGATGAGTGAGATTTTTTCTCATCCCGACTATAATCATAAAAACCTAAAACATATTTTTTCAATTCTTTACTATATTCTTTTTTATCTTTACATTGGATATAATACCACTTATCTGTTTTACGATTTTTTTTATAGATACGTAAATTATTATCAGGATTATTTATTCCATAATATGGATGAGCAATAAAAACGACTTTAGAATCCATAAACTATTTTTGCAATGAAATTAATTAATCTAATTTTGAAATAATCTTTTCATTTTGATATTTTATTTCTTCATTATCATTTAATTTCATTAAACCTAATTCTAATAGTTCTATCAATATATCATTAATAAAACTGTAATTAGAACATTTAAATTTATATTCAATAATTTTATCCAATTCTTTTGGAATACTTATACTTCTTCTTTTAAAATTTTTTATTCTACTGTTCATAAACTTATCCTAAAAATTTCTTTCCATATTTATTAATTTTTGTTAGTTATTTCTTCTAAATTCAAGTCTTCACCATTAAATAAATTATTCATTGTTATATAATCCTATTTTTCTTTCAATTTTTTTATGTATTTTTTTCAACATACATCCTCCTTTTAACTTTATATTTTCTAATAAATGATTACTTTGCAAAATGTTCAAAAGTAAAAAAAAAGAAAATTAATTTTTTCTTATCTATTCATCATATTTATATATATAATATTCAGTTTTATTATTTACTATTTTCCTTTTTATAGCAATTTTTATTTCATTTGTTTTAAAGACATTTATATAACTATCATCAGATATTTGTTGAATCGAATTTTCTATTTTATAAGTTAAATACATTTTTTCCAAAAAATATTCAATATTAATATCTTCTATATCAGATAAACTCTTATATTTTTTTTCATCATATAGAAAACTAAAATCATAACCATTTGTATAAATTTTAAGATTTAGGTTTTTATTATTGTATAAAATTTTAAAATCACTACTTTTATCAATTTGATAAACTTCAATGTCATTTAAAGCGTTATCTATTTTATTCTTTTTTAATGGAATTCTATCTTCTATCCAAGAAACGTCTACATCAAAATTATATAATGCTTTCTTTAATGGTATAATTCGATAGTTGTTTTTGTTTTCATCTTTTAATTCAAATTTATTCTTTTTAATATATTCTTTTGCTTTCTCATATATTTTTTCAGTTATTTTTGTCCCTTTTTCACTTATTAAAATGTAAGTTTCCTCTGATGAATAATCTTTTAAATAATACTCATAAGAATTATAATAGAATAAATAATCTTCTATATTTTCCTGTCTTTCGGGAAGTATAAACTCAAAAACTGGTCTTGATGAAGAATCTTTTGAAAAAATCATTATTCCTACTCCAATCAAAATTAATATAATAACAAATAAACCTGCAATTTGTATTTTTTTCATTTAATATAATCCTTTCTTCAAAATTACACTTCCTATAACACATCCTATACAGTTCGAAATCAATACACTCACTATAGGTAATAGAAAAAGAGCAACAATATTTGATAAAACTTTTATTTCAAAAACTTGAATTAATAATAATACTAAAATTGAAAATATTGTCCCGCATATCAAATATATCATTAATAACAAGCTACTTACATTTAAAATATATATCATAATTAAAAAGCTATAAGCATATCCCACAGAATGAAATACTTTTAATTCTTTTTTCTTTTCAAACATAAAAATTATCGAAAACAAAATTATAATCACTATCATAATTACTAGAGTTCCCATAAAAAATATATTCATAATATATTGCAAACTTTTATTGGCAATAAGATTTTCACTTATATCATTATTTTTGTTATATGTTATATGATATGTTTCAATTTTTTTTGATATTTCATCTATTTTAAAATAATTTTCTATTTCCAAAATAATCGTTATATTTTTTATATATTTTTTTTCATATAAATATTTTGCAAGTTTTTGATTAACAACTATTTGATTTTTATCTAAATTTGAATCATATATAGTTTTGGAAATATCCAAATCATTAATTTTAAATAATGGCTTGCCAAAATGAACTTTCGCACTATACTCCTCTTCATTAAAGGAATCCATCGCTGAAAGATTATACTTTTCATTGTCAATAACAAAGTTATACTCTAAAATAGAATATTCTACTTTAACTAAATCTTCATCATAAAAATTTAGAATTTCTTGTACATCTGAAAACTTCTCATAATCTGTAATAATAATATTTCTATTAGTTTCATCATTAATTAGTCTCATAAATTCATTATTATTAATTATCATTGCAACAATAATTCCAAAAAGAATGCAAAAAATTACAAAGTAAATAATAACATAATTTTTAAATTTATTATTATGTACAATCATTTGAAAATTTTTTAATATAAATTCACTCATAAATCAACTCACTAATATTTAATTCATCTATTTTCGATAATGATTTTTTAGAAGATATTAATAGTAATAAAATATTTATTATTAAACAACCAAATATGGCAAATTTACTTATTACAACCTTTATTAAAGACAGACTAGGACTATTCCATAAAAACCATTCAACAAAATGAAAAGCTATAAAATATGAAATTATTAATGCTACAACAAATGACATAACATATAATATTATTATCTCAAAATAATATAATTTTTTTATCTTTTTTTTACTAAAACCTACTAAAGATAAAATGGCAATATTTCTAGATTCATTTTTTACCCTTCTCATAAATAAGAAATAAATAAGTAGCCCAATACATAAACCAAAAAGCAAAGTGCTAATGCCAGTAATTCTAATTACTTTATCTCCAACCTCACGATTTATTTCTTTCATTTTTGTATATTCCGTAATTTCTTCATAATCCAATAAAACATCTGCATTTTGAATATCATCTAATAGTATATAAATTGGCATTTCTTGAACTTCTAAATCTTTTTGATATTTTAAATTTAATTGTTTTAGTGTATCATGAGAAACATAGCAAACATTAGGACTTGAAAAATCATAATTATCATCAAAAATTCCAACCAATTTCAACTCAATAGGCATAGTACCTATAAAATTCATTTTTAGCTTTTGATCTAGTTTATCTCTTAAACTAATACT
Organism: uncultured Mycoplasmatota bacterium; assembly: GCA_948432605.1. GTDB lineage: Bacteria > Bacillota_I > Bacilli_A > RF39 > UBA660 > Ventrenecus. Next base: position 5,219 of record CAOJCV010000059.1, read on the forward strand.
ATTTTTATAATTATAATTACTATTATTATTATAGATTAAAGAATCAGGATAGAAATTTGCAGGGCAAATCATTTCAAAATTTTTTTCTATATCTTTCCCCAAAACTATTTTCTTAACCCCTGAAATTGTTCCAAATAATTCTATTTCTCCATTTTTATTCTCATCTTGGAATTCTTTCAAAGTTCCGAATGAAATAAACTCGTCATACTGAAAAACATCTTTTACGTGTGGATTTTCTTTTAACTTTTTTACTAAAGCTTCTCTATTATTCAAATTTTCTTCTATGATATACACCAAATCAAATTCATAAGAATTAGACATAAATTCGTTCCAAAAATTTTTTATAGAACTATAGTACGATGCTCCTACTATTACTAAAATTTGAAAAATAATTAAAACTAAGACAATTAATAAATTTGTTTTGTTATTTTTGATATTCATTAAAATATAGTCTTTCAAATTATTTTTCATATAATTCACCATTTTCTAGAATCAACAATTTATCTGCATATTTTTTTATGAAAGGATTATGACTTACTACAATAACACATTTACCTTCTATGGATTCTTTTTTTAACATTTCAAAAATATCTTTTTCATTTTTAATATCTAAATTTCCTGTTGGTTCATCAGCTAATATAATTTCTGGATTATTAATCAAAGCTCTTGCAACAGCAACTCGTTGTTGCTCTCCACCAGATAGTTCTTTAGGAAAGTGCTCTACTTTATTAGATAGACCTACAATTTTAAGTTTTTCTTGCGATAGCAATATCTTTTCTTTTTTGGCTAAATCGTTATTTAAATATAATGGTAACATAACATTTTCAATAGCCGTCATTTGTTCATTTAATAAATAAGACTGATAAACTAGACCTATAGAACGTAATCTCAATTTAGAAAATTCAACATCTCCATGATAAATCTTATTATTAAATTTTAAATTTCCTGTATCAAACTTTAGTAATCCAGCCAATATATTTATAAGAGTAGATTTTCCACTTCCACTCTCACCCATTATTGCATAAAACGTTGATGGTTCAAATTCATAACTAAGATCTTTTAAAACATGATTCTTAATTCCATTTTTAATATATGTTTTATTGCAATTTTCTAATTTAATTTTCATTCCTTCACTCCATTCAATCTAAAAGAACCACCTTTAGGTGGTCTAAAAACTAATTTCCAGATGACATTTCAACATGGCTAGAATATAACCCTCCGTAGTTTGTGTTATCTACCTTAGTACTAAAGCTATAATATCTATTAGCTTGAGATTGATATCCCCAATCTATAGAATAATTTTGGCTAATTCTATCAATATGTAAATTTCTACTTCCTACTCGTAAACTTGACGTACCAGTATCTGTTGCCAAAGTTACGTTTAATTTTGTGTAATTCAATCCTTCTACTCTTGTAAATGAATCAACATATATTGAAAATTTATTTACACCAGCAGTATAATGTCTAGTTGAACCCGTTAAATAACGTCCCGTACCTAATGATAAGGTGCTTGTATATGAAGAAGCATTTACAGTCATTGTCAAGATAGATAAACTAATTACCAATAATAAACTTAAAAATCCAACTTTTTTCACCAGTTTCACCTCCTCGTATAATGTAGTTAAGATATTTTTTAACTACATTTTCTTTTATTTAGATTTTTGTTAAGAGATATCTATAAACTCATTATTTTGTAGATTACGAAATCTATACTATAATGTCTGTAGAGATAGAGTGGTTTTAGCCGCCTCCTTGAACATTAGGTTCT
>CAOJCV010000060.1 GCA_948432605.1 uncultured Mycoplasmatota bacterium
AGCATAATCAAGGTTTTGATTTTTTTTTATTAACTCTAAGTTATCTGTATAAATAGTTTCTATGTCAAAATTTTTGACTATTTTATACTGTTGTTCATTTCTTATAAAAACGCTTAATTTTACAGTATTCATTCACATCTCTTTTCTATTAATAAATTTATTAAATCTCTTCTTATTTCATTTATTTTACTTACTGGAATAAATAATCCTTTGGCACATTTTATTTCAAGTTTTTCTATTAAAAATGGAGTATCTCCTAAACGGATTAATTGTTTTTTTATTTCTTGTTCTGTTGTTTCTCTTGAAATAGCTTTCTGTGCTATATCTTTGGTAAGTCTCAATTCTTCTTTGTTATCAGAAACAGTAAGAGTGAACTTTGGAAAACTTACTGTGCAATACATAGATATTGGGATTTTCTTTTCTTTAATATTCTGTAGATCGCTCACCAATTCTTTATCTAGTGTTTTTCTTATTTTTTCACATTCTTTTAATTCTACTTTATTGTCTATTAAAACTATTTGCCCTTTTTTTCCTTTGTGAATTAGTTTTCCTTCTTCATTGTATAAGAAGTTTACAATCATTCCAGAATCTGATGGTAAAAATTTGATTCCATCTTCTTGAGTCAGTTCTTCTGTTAATTTTATTTTGATTTTTTTTGGTGTAACTTTTATTACTTCTCCAATTGGTATTCCTATATGGTTAGCAGTTTTGAAATTCATAATGTTTTTTTCTTCTTTTAAATAACCATTTGTAAATTCTCGGTGAAACAAACTTTTTAATTGTTTTTCTTCCTCATTGGTTTCTTGTTCTAGATTATCAATTAAACGACGATAGAGTTTAGTAATAAATCCTACATATTCTTTACTTTTCATACGACCTTCTATTTTGAAACTTGTTATATTGCTATTTACTAGTTCTTTTATAGAATTTGTAGAATTAAGCTCCTTTGTAGAAAGTAAATATTCTCCTGGTGTCTCTATATATTTTCCATCTTTTTGTAATTTATATTTCATTCGACAATATTGAGCACATGTGCCACGATTCCCACTTCTTGTTTCGTTTAAGGCACTCATTAAGCATTCTCCAGAGTAAGAAACACATAATGCTCCGTGAATAAAGACTTCTAATTCTAAAAGATCAGGAATTTTTTTTATTTCGTTTAAGGAAAGTTCTCGATCTAACACTACTCTTGTAGCACCTAATCTTTTTAAAAACTTTATTTGCTCTACTGTGCTAGTATGAGCCTGAGTTGAAACATGGATATCCATTTTAGGATATAGTTTATGTATATCTCTTATTAAGCCTAAGTCGGATACTATTACAGCATCAACTTTATTTTTATATAAAAATCCTACATAATCTAATGCGCTTTTTCTTTCTCGTTCGAACATCATTGTATTTACTGTTACATATATTTTTACACCATACAAGTGACATTTTTTTATGGCACTTATCATTTCTTCATCCGTAAAATTGGATGCATATGCTCTTGCCCCAAAACGCTTGCCACCAAGATATACTGCATCACACCCATTAAATATTGCATAATCTAAATGTTCTAAACTTCCAACTGGAACCAATAATTCTTTTTTCTTCATTTTTCCTCCCTTTTGAGTCTTTTCCCATTTACAAGCGGATTTAAATCTCTTTTTTTTACTTTTGGTAGTTCTATATTAGGGATATCTGTTTTTTTCTTATTTTTAAATTCTTCTAAAAAATCTAACAATTCTTTGTCTTTTTGTGTTGTTAAGATTTTAAATAATGATTCTTCATCATAAAAATATAGTTCCTCATATGTAATATATTTTTTCTCTATTGCTAACTTTGTAATTTTGGCAAGTAATTGCATCATATAATTATCTTCCTTAGAATGACAGTAGAAATCGATACTTTCACTCACTTCTAAAACTTTTTTAGCAATCTCATATGTTTTAAAACCTATTTCTTCTTCGTTGTATTCATTTTGACACACACACATATCTTGAACTATCTTTCTAATATCTTCTTTCTCAATATTTTTTGTCCAACCAATCCCTGTTAAAATTACCCCGTCGATTCTATCTGCACAAACTTTAGGGCGATCATTATCCACGACAGGATATTTTTTAAAATTAATTATGTCCTTTATCTCTATATTATCTTCTTTTAGACATTGCTTTAAATATTTATCATTTTTTATAATATGTTCTGTATATTCTTCTGTGCTTTCTTGTTTATCATAATCTTGATTCATATAATCTATTACATGTGAAAAACAAGGAGTTGCTATATCGTGAAAAAGAGCTGCTAAAGTTGCATTTTTATTTTTTGTTAGGTTATATACTATAAGTGAGACCGTTAATGAATGATCATACCTACTAATATATTCTTTAAAATTATAGATTTCTTTTGAGGCATAGTCCATTCCACAAAAATACCCTACTTTTTGTAGTCTTAACAATGAGGGCGTTTTTAAATATTTTACCAAAAAATCTGGTATTATAGAAAACCCCAATTGCTCTTTATAATAGTTTAAATACATTTTGCTCCTACTTTCTAATTGACTGAAACTATAATTGGTCTATGATCTGATCCTTCTTGCATCACTCTATCTTGTTTTATTATTTTATAGTCATATATATTTATTTTGCTTTTTTCAACAAAAGCAAAATCTACGTTCACTTGTTCTTTTGTTCCGTATCCATGCCACGAATTATCACTTTCATTAAAATTTTTACTTCTCGAAAGCGTTATGTAATTTGGATTTTGTTTTAAAATGTTGTAAACTTCTGACATATGAGAAATCATATTCATGTCTCCTAATACTATTTTATAGTCAGCTTCTATTGTATCCATATAATTCAATGACTTTTCTACTCCTTTTTCTTTTCCTTTTGTTGATATATAATCTGTGTGGATATTTCCTATTAAATATTTTTTGCTTTTATATTTAAAATACACAAATACTGTGGTTCTATAATCACTCATTTGATAGTCGATTCTTTGTTTTGAAAGTACTTTATATTCTAAGTCTTTTCCATGAGGTAAACAATATGTATTTTCTAAAATGATATTTTGATTGTTTCTTATCGCGATTATATTATACTGGGGATATGATTGTGTTTTCATTGCAAATTTATTCAGTATTTGAAAGTTATTCTTTTTTAAAATATCTTTCAATAACTCTATATTATTTTGATTTACTTCTTGAAAACAACAAACTTTTATTTCACTATCTCTTAGTTCGTTATTTAAAATTTGTTCGATATTTTTTTGTCTTTCTTGCCACGTTGGAATTGGTTTTATCGTATCTTTCACTCCATATATGTTATAACTTAATATTTTCATCTATTTACTCCTAACTTAATTTTTGAAGAAATTCAAAATGGTACATTTGGGATTTTCTGTGATAAGATTTACTTTTTCTTTTCTTTCTAAATATCCTGTTCTATTGCCTATTTAATACGCATACACATTCTACATGTTTTGTATAAGAAAACATGTCATAAGCCCGAAAGAAAGTAATTTTATATTTTTCTTTTAATAAATTTAAGTCTCTTACTAAGGTAATCGGATTACACGAAATATAAGTAATTGTCTCTATTTCTTCTTGTAAGAATGTTTTGATTACTTTTTTATGAAGTCCACTTCTTGGAGGATCAACGACTACTTTTTTTGAGGATATGGGAATTTTTTCTAATATATCTTCTACTTTTCCAACATGAAAAGATACATTGTTTATATTGTTTTTTAAAGCATTTTTTTTGGCTGCAATCACAGCTTGTAAGTCTGCTTCAATTCCGATCACTTTAGATGCATATTGGCTTAATCTTAAACTAAAAAAACCAACTCCACTATACAAATCAAAAATTGTATCTTCTTTTTTTAAAAAAGAAAACACATCACTAGCTATTATTTCAGAAATATATGGATTAATTTGAAAAAATGATGTAATCGGAATTTGATATTCTATACTATCTCTTTTTTCTGTAAGGCTCTTTTTTCCATAAACAACTTTTTTATTCCAACAAATTCCAACAATTTTATATTTTTCTATTAAAGATTCTTTTATTTTCGGTTCTTTTTCAGATTCTATATGAAGAATCAGTTCTTGTTGTTCATTTGTTCTAATTGTAAGGTCTCCATCTTTAAACGAATATAAGTCAAAATCTTTTATTAAATCATCGATCGCAGGATTTAATAAAGCACATGTTTGAATTGGAATAAAATGATGTGTTTCTTCCTCATAATATCCTACTTGACTATTTTTTACATGTAGATTAACTTTATTTCGATAACCAAGGACAGGTCTACTTGGAACAATCTCAAATTCATTTATAAGAATATTATTTTTTGAAAATAAATCTTTTAATATTTCTTTTTTCCATTTTAATGAGTTTTCATATGAAACAATATCAAATGTACATCCTCCACATTTTTTACTATATGGACAAAAGGACAACACTCTATCATTTCTTTTTATAATAAACTCGTTTACTGCCGCGACAGAATGCTTTTTTTGGTCTTTCTCAATTTTGATATCAACAATTTCTTCGGGAAGGGCTTTTTTGACAAAAATAACTTTTCCATTAATATGCGCTAATCCTCTTCCTTCATAATCTAATTTTTCTATTTTTACTTCCATACTTCTTACTCCCACTTTTTTATCATAACATATCGCAAATTTAAAATTCAAGGTATAATTCTTTTTTATTATACCATGCTATTTATGTGATGAATATGGAAAAAGAAACATTAAAAAATAATTTAATTCAATGTATTAATAAGGGAACAACAGCTTTTACTTGTGTCAATTATTTAAAAGAAATTTTAATTCAAAAGGGTTTTATTTATTTAAGTGAATTAGAAGAATGGGATTTAGTGGAAGGAAATTATTTTGTTATTCGAAATGATGCTTCTATTATCGCTTTTCAAATTCCCCCCAAAAAAGAGTGCTTTCATATTATTACAACGCATTTAGATACTCCTGCTCTTTTATTAAAACCAGGTGGTGAAAATGTTAAGGAAAAATTTTTAAAATATAATATTATGCCTTATGGTGGACTTTTAAATTATGGGTGGTTAGATCATCCTTTATCTTTAGCTGGAAGAGTTATTTTAAAACACGAAAATACTATACGAAAAGAAATTATTGATTTAGAAGATGCCATCGCAGTTATTCCAAGTGTTGCAATTCATCAAAATGATAAGGCAAATTCTAATTTAGATTTAAATATGCAAGTTGATTTACAACCGATTTTTGGACTATCTCAAAAGACACAAGACTGGGATAAATTTTTAAAGAAATATATTAAACTTAAAAAAGGCGAGGTTATTTGCGATTTTGATTTCTTTTTATATCATAACTCAAAACCTATTTTTTTTGGTTTTGATAATCAACTTTTACTATCTCCTAGAATAGATAATTTAACTAGTGTAAGTGCTGCATTTGATGCTTTTTTAGAAAGTAAACCTACAAATATCTCTGTATTTTGCTCTTTTAACAATGAAGAAATCGGAAGTTTGACGAAGGAAGGTGCTGATAGTAATTTTCTTTTAGATACGTTAAAACGAGTGGCTGGAAATTTAAATTTAGATATTTCTAGTACTCTTGCTAAATCTTTTATTATTAGTTCTGACAATACTCACGCGGTTCATCCAAATCATCAAGAATATGCTGATGATACTGGGAAACCTTATTTAGGGGATGGTTTTGCAATTGTAAAAGAATCCCAATCTACAACTGATGCTTATTTTTCAAGTATTTTAAAAAGTTTGTGTGAAAAGAAAAAAATTAAATTTCAAGATGCAACTGCAAAAAATGATTTAACTGGTGGCTCAACTTTAAGTGGTCTTTCTCTAAGGCATGTCAGTGTATCTTCAATAGATATAGGGCTCCCTCAACTCGCAATGCATTCTTCTTTAGAAGTATGTTCTTTTCAAGATTATCTTCAATTATTTCAAGTCATGAAAGAATTTTATCAAGCTAAAATTGTTCAATCAAAAGAAAGTACTAGGATTATTTAGTACTTTCTTTTTTCGTTGTTTTACTTTTTGTAGTTTTTTTCTTTGTTGCTATCTTTTCTTTTTTTGAAACTTTCTCTTTTTCTGCTTTTTCTTGTTCACTTGGTTTTATTTCATATTCACTTTCTAACACTTTTTGTTCTTCCGCTATTTTTTTCTTCTTTTTTTCATCATAATCTGTAGTAAAAATTACTTTCGTTCCACCTACTAAATCATGAATCCCTCTGCCATCTTGTCTAACTAATACCATAAATAAAATAACATAAAGTATGATTGTTCCTACGAGATTTACATTATTATATACTGGATAATAATTTTCGGCATTCATAAAGTGAACAATACATTGCAATGCGATTGACACGAAAACATTACATAGCACAATTGCTCTTAATATAAAGTTTAACATAGAAAGTTTATTTTTATTATTACTTACTACTCTTAAACCAAATAATTTCTTTCCAAGAGTTTGTCCTTCAAATAAATATTGAAATACACCAAAATATAACATTACACAAACTAAGTCAATTGCAACGTAGTTGGTATTTAAACGATAAATCTCATATGCTATCGGCTTATAAGCTTGTTCAAACTCTTCTTGACTAATCTTGTTATCTACATACTGATCACGAACTTCTAACAGTTCATTATATTTTTCAGAATATTGTACTCGATTTGGATTTAAAAAAGGTACAAAAGAAAGTAATGATACAAATAAAGAAATGATTACAAAATCTAATATATAGGCAAATGCTCTTTTAAAAAATGTTGTTTGCATTTTTTATCCTCCTTTTCACTATATGAATTATATCAAAAAAAAGTGAAAAACTCTATAGTAAAAAGAAACTGGAAATTTGATTTTTTATTTGATCTTACCAAGAAACGCCTGCCCAGGAAGAATGTGTTGGTTTATTCGCTGGGCAATTTAAAAACATATCTTCAATGAAAGCATTTTCTTTATGTA
>CAOJCV010000061.1 GCA_948432605.1 uncultured Mycoplasmatota bacterium
GGTATTTATTGCTTGTCAATAGTTTTTCTTTATTTTATTCATGTTTCTGTCCTGTGTATTTTTTTACCCCCCTTGCAAAAACAAAAAGCTTATGCTATAATAACTAGCCGAAAGAGGGGAAATTATGATAAAATATGATCAAAGAAAATATATGATGTCTTTAAGTATGGATGAAAATACATGGGATACAAAAAGTCAATATAAATCAATTCCTATTAATACAATATTGGAATTAAGTGGAGAAATATCACGAGATATGTTTTTTAGTATAAAAAATAGAAATGGTGATATTTTAGAATCAAAAATAAAAAATCCAAAAGAGTTTATTGAAATAGTAGAAGGAGAATTTGCTTGTGTTGAAACTTTAAAATCAAATATATTTGCACATAGACAAATTACTGATGAACGCTCAACAATTATTAATGCGTTTAAAATCGAGTCTTGGGAACATACAAATGATAATTTAGTTTGGTTATTACATACACTAGGAAGCGATATAATTTATAACTGTGAAACGAGAAAAATAGTAGAAGGAAAATTTAATAGTTTATCAGAAAGCGAAACACAATTAACAATCGTATCTAAAAGAAATATTGATTGGGCAACTGATACATGGGTAATCACATTAGCAAAAGACAGTCTAAACCCCATAAGTATTTATAGTAATTTATTAAAACAATTTTTTACTTGTGAAAACCAAGAATTAAAAACTTTACAAGAATTAGAAGCGACGATTCTTCAAAGAATATCAGAACACTTAAAAGAAAGCAGTCCATTAAATCAAGCTCATTTATCAAGAAACAAAATTTAAAATGTTTCTTGTTTTTTTACTTGAAAGAAAGCAAAAAAAACAATTGCAATAGTTTAAGAATTGTGATATTCTGTAACCAGGATAAAAAGGACAACTTAGAAAGAGGGAGAAAAATGGAATTAAAAATTATAGGAATAACTTCAACCAATGAAAAAGTAATAGAATCAACAACTCAGGAAAAATTAGATTTACAAGGAGGACATTCAGCTAATATTTGTTACACTCAACGAGATTGGGAAGAAATAGTAAATGAGCCTTACGAAAAAACCAAAAATAGAATTATTGGAAATAAAGAAAATAATCATGGAAGTGTTTTTGGCCATGGAGAAATATCAATGTATATTACTGGAATTCCCAAATTACTTGCTATGTTTTTAAATAACGAACACGAATATAATACAAGTGAAAAATCTGCTAGATATACAAAAATGTATCCAACAGAAAAAGAACTTATTTTATATGAAAAATGGATTAATATTTTAGAAAATAAAATAAAACAAGTTTATCCAAATGAGCCCTATTTAGAACCAAAAATTCATAAACTTGCCATGGAAAATGCTCGTTATATGATATCAGTTCTAACTCCAACAAAAATGGAATACACAACAAGCTACCGTCAATGGAATTATTTATATCATTTTTTAATTAAATTAAGCCAAAATGATCAAAATCTTGAAATTATTGAAATGTTAAAGCCGAGCATCCAAGAATTAATAAATCGTTTAGAAAAATCTGGTATAATTGATACATCGCATGGTATAGAAGATTATCGTGATAGAAAATTTTCTTTAATTACTTTAGATAACGATTATTTAGAAATGTTTGGAAGAAGCTATAGTACAAACTACATGGCATCATTTGCATCTGTTGCTCAACAACAACGCCATCGAACTTTAGATTATAATATCTCAATTCCAGAAGAAAGAACTTTTATCGTACCACCAATAATAGAAAATGACTTAAAATTAAAAGAAATGTGGCTAATTGATATTGCATCGTTATCAAACTTATATCCCCAAGGAATGCTAGTTCAAACAAATGAAACAGGAAAATATGAAGATTTGATTTTAAAACTTCAAGAAAGATTGTGCTCAGCTGCTCAATTAGAAACTTGCTTACAAAATTATCAGACTTTGTTAAAATATACAAAAGTATTAAGAGAAACAACATCAGATAAAAATAGAAAAATCTTACAGGAGCTTGAAAAATATGAGAAGGGTGCACGTTGTCTTTCTGGATATCATTGCCCAAATCCCTGCCATTTTAAAGAAGGAATTTATTTAACAAGAAAAATATAACTCGTTGCAATTTTAAAAACTGTCATGTATAATACATTTAGGTGATGAAAAATGAAAAACAAAATAAATTATGAAAAAGAAGAACAAAATGAAATAATGAAATTTCTTCTTGTCCTTTTAATTGTCGTTGCATTAATTATAGGATTATATTTTATAAGCAAATTAGTAATTAAAGAAGAAGTAAAAGATTTAAGTTATCAAACTGGGACAATAAGTACGAATGTCGTAGTTGTTGGAACTTTATTAAATGCCCCAGAAAAAGAATATTATGTTTTAGCTTATGATAGAGAAAAAAATGATGCAAATGCTTATGCAACATATGCTGGATACTACGCTAATCGCCAAGAAGATGCAACTAAAGTATATTATTTAGAATTAAATAATGGTTTAAATAAAGACTATTATGTGGAAGAAAATAGTAATCCAAACGCTAAAAAAATAAAAGATTTAAAAATGAAAGATGGAACATTAATAAAAGTTCAAAATGGTAAAATTACAAAATATATAGAAGGTTTAGAAAATATTCAAAAAGAATTAAAAGTTACAAAAGAGAAGAAATAACTTCTCTTTTCATTTGTATAAAAATATGATACTATGTCTATAGGTGATAAAATGAATAAAAAAAATCAAAATTTGCCTGGTTTTCCTTTAAAATGGGTATGTATTATCATTTTTGCAACTGCCATTATAACTAGTTTAACTACTGTTTTAATCATATATAATAATAGTAAAATAGTCCTTGGATCTATTAGTATTAAAGATGATGATGCTCTAAGAGAATTTTTAAAAGTTTACAACGGATTAGATGAAAATTATTATGAAAATTATGATAAGAATGAAATGATAGATGCTGCAATAGCTGCGATGTTAAAATATTTAGGAGAAGATTATTCTACCTATATGAACCAACAAGAAAGTGATGATTTATCTAATCATTTGAGTGGAAAATTCTTAGGAATAGGAATATCTATTGGGAATGGAAGAGAAATTTTTAAAGTATATGATAATACTCCAGCAAAAAAAGCAGGACTAGAAGAAGGAGATATTATATTAAAAATTAATGAAAAAGAAACTGAAAATTTAAGTCAAGCTGCTGTTGCAAATTTAATTAATAAACAAGAAGAAAATACTATAGTAGTACAAAGAAATGATCAAACATTTTCTTACAAAGTAACTCCAGAAATGGTAAATACCCCACTCACAACAAAAATAATTGAAAGAGCAGATAAAAAAATGGGCTATATTTATATGAATGCTTTTACAAATACAGTAGAAGAAGAATTTAAAAGAAGTTTAGAAGATTTAGAATCTGATGGAATTGATAGCTTAATCATAGATATGAGAGGGAATGCTGGAGGGTATTTAAAAGGAGCAACAGCAATTGCCAACTTATTTTTAGAAAAAGGAAAAATTATTTATACATTAGATAGTAAAGATCAAAAAGAAACAACTTATGATGAAACAGATGAAAAAAGGGAATTTCCGGTTGTAGTGTTATTAAGTGAATCTTCAGCAAGTGCAAGTGAGGTTCTTGCTGCGGCATTAAAAGATTCTTACAATGCAACTATTGTTGGAACAAAGTCATTTGGAAAAGGTCGCGTCCAACAAACAAGAAAGTTAGAAGATGGAAGCATGGTAAAATATACAACTGCCAAATGGTTAAGGCCTAATGGAGAATGTGTAGATGGAGTAGGAATTACTCCAGATTATGAAATAGAGTTAGTAGAAAAAGAAGATGGAACTTGGCAAGACACTCAACTAGAAAAAGCACTAGAACTATTAAGTTAGTTCTCAGCAATAAAGAGTGAAAAAAATAAATCATTCTTTTTGCATGAAAAAAGGAGAAAAAGAGAAGAAAATAAAAATTTTTCTCAAAAGTGGCAAAAGAAAGACATACAAAAATAAATCTGTAAACTTCCCCATAAACCAGAAAAAAACTTTATTAAAAAGAAAAAAAGTTATATAATTAAAGTGTCAAATCTTAATTGAAAATTTGAGCATTCAATAAGATTGATGGGTGTAGAAATAAGTTCGTTTAAAAGAAAGAAGCTTATTTCTTTTATTTTCCCTTGAAAAGCAATGACGGATTTAGAACCCAAATCTAATAATTGACGAATGGTATGAGCAAATTGAGTAAATAGATAATGAGCTTGCATGGCATTATAGTTAATACTACACATATGGGTAATATTAAATAAAATATTTTTTTGGTTGTTAAAACCTTGATTTTCAATCTTCCAACGTTTTCTACCCATATGAATTATTTTTTTAATATTGTCATCATCGACTTCAAGATTTGTAATATAAGTAAAAACTATATTTGTTTCTTCCACATTGACACTAGGTTCAATAAAACAAACAATTTGAAAAGAATGGTTATTATATTTGTAATCTTTGACAAAGAAGTAGTTTTTATGAGTAGAACCAGGATCTAAAGAAATAATCCCATCAAAATCCCGATTTACAGTTTTAAGTTTGTCTGATTTTAAACGAAAAATATAATCCCATTTGTTATCAAGACATAATTTAATAAAAGGAGTAGAAGCATATAAAGCATCACCAGTGATAATGAATTTAAGTTTAGGAAAATTCTTTTTAATTCTTTTAGCCATTCTTTTAAAAGCATTCATTTCACAGTCTTGTTTTTTAAGATTAATGACAGAAGGATCGAGATTTTCAATAAATTCAGAGTCAAGAGATAAGACAAAAGAATCAAAAAGTAACTTAGCTTCTAAAACATTGTGTTCATAAGTTTTAGTCCCATCTTTATGAGATTTTACAATACAATGTTTACAATGAGGGGAGTGAAAAGTAACTAAACCAGTACCATCAATAAGAAGTTGAAATTTCCCATTATATTTAAATTTATCAAACATTTTAGAACGAATTAAAGTATAAGCAATATATTTTTGAATTTTACGAAGTTCGCCTATATTTAAATTCTCAAAGATATTATTAATCGTATCATAATGAGGTAAGTCATTTAATTCTTCCTTCACAATTTTAGATAAATTACGAATAGCAAACTCATTATTGAACTTATTGGTTAAGGAGTTCATAGTAGTAATACCACAAAGAAGGGCAAAAAGACGAGTTACACAAACAGACTTCATAGAGTAAGTAACTTTGCCTTTTTGCCTATTATCAGTAAGTTCCTCAAACAAGGTAAATAATTGTGGTAAGTATTTATCAATAATATTATAAAGATTGCATATTAATGATTTATCTTTTCTTAATTCTCTTTTTTCTTTTCTTGTCATTATAATCAACTACCTTTTGTTTATTATATCAAATTTTCTTTGCGAAGAATTTTCGCTCCTTAGTGCTGGTTAGTTCTTTTTTTGCTTTATAAATAAAAAAAATTTTAGTATAATAAAAAAAGAAAGCGTGCGTTGATATGAATTATATAAAATTAGGAGACAAATTAAAAATTGAGTGTTTTAAACATAATGGCTATCTGGATCGAACAAGCGACCACGCTACAGTAGTATATATTGATGAAAAATTACTAATAGTAGCAAATGATCATACAACATTGACAGAACATAATGGAAATTCACATAGTACAAAAGAACCTGCAATATTATTTTTCTATAAAAAAAAATGGTATAATGTAATTGCTCAACTTAAAAAAAATGGTTTATTTTACTATTGCAATATAGCAACTCCATATATTATAGATGGAGGAAGTATTAAATACATAGATTATGACTTAGATTTAAGAGTCTTTCCAGATGGTGGGTTTAAAGTACTTGATAGAAATGAATACAATTATCATAAAAAAATAATGAAATACAGTAGAGAATTAGATTCTATTATAAAAAATTCATTAACAGAATTAATTAATTTAAAAAAGAATAATCTTGGTCCATTTAAAAAAGAATTAGTAGAAGAATATTATAAAATATTTCAAACAATGCAAAATAATGAATAAAAACAATAAATATTATATATTGTGGTTTTTTAATTTTCTCTATTTTTAAAAGTAAAAAAGACCATAATTTATACTAAAAAAACAAAATAAAAAAAAATTTTAAAAAATATGCAATTTTTTCTTGATTTTGCATAAACTTTGGTGTAAAGTATGTATCAGTTGTTGAAAGAAACAACAAAAAAGAAAGCAAAATATTTCATATTTTTTAAAGAAAAAAAGAAATTTAAAAAAAAGTGAAATTTATGCTTGCATTTACTACTAAATTAGTGGTAGAATGTAAAACGTGTTGAAGAAAACACAAAAAGAAAACGATCTTTGAAAACTAAGTAAAAAAGTCAATTTGAGTAGTCAAGGAAAAACTTAAAAATAAATAGATTTTATTGAGAGTTTGATCCTGGCTCAGGATGAACGC
>CAOJCV010000062.1 GCA_948432605.1 uncultured Mycoplasmatota bacterium
CCTTTATTTATAAGGCTTTAGAGAGTTTGCTTAATTAATTTATAATTTTATCCTGTTCTATTCTTCTTTTTTATCCTATCATACCCCCCCCCCTAAAAGTCAATGAAATTAGAGAGTTTATAATATTTTTGTTCTTTTTTCTTTCTTCTATCCTTTATGTGTGATAGACTAACTTTGGTGATGTTAATGACGATAGGTATTATTTGCGAATATAATCCTTTTCATAATGGACATATTTATCATATTAAAAAAATTAAAGAAAAATATCCTAATGCTATTTTAGTATTATGTTTAAATGGTTACTTTTTAGAACGTGGGGAGATTTCTTTATTATCTAAAGAAGATAAAACTTGTCTTGCTCTTTCATATGGAGTCGATATTGTAATAGAATTGCCTGTATTATATGGTACTCAATCAGCTGATAAATTTAGTGAATGCGCAATTACATTACTTCATTCTTTAAAAGTTGAAAGAATTATTTTTGGAAGTGAGTCTTCTAATATAAAATATTTAGAAGATTTAGCTAAAAAACAACTTGTTCAAGATTTTAAAATTTCTATGAATAATGGTGTAAATTATCCTGCTGCATTAAACGTTGCCTTATCCGAGTCTCAAATTATTCCACCAAATGATTTACTGGGAATTTCCTATATAAAAGCAATTTTAAAACATAATATTCCCATTCATTATGAAACTATTTTAAGAACTAATTCTTACCATGATATAAATGATTCTTCTACTACTATTTTAAGTGCTTCTAATATTCGTACTAAATTAAAAAATAGTCTAGATATTTCTCCCTATCTTCCTAGCTCTTCTAAAGATTTTCTAAAAATTATAAATGAATCTCTTTTCTTTTCTTTTTTTAAATATAAAATCCTTACAGATAATCATTTGGATTCTTATTTGGATGTTTCAGAAGGTTTAGATCATAAATTAAAAAAAGAAATTAAAAACGTTTCTTCTTTTGAAGATCTTGTTCAAGCCCTTAAAAGTAAACGTTATACTTATAATCGTTTGAGAAGAATGCTTATTCATATTTTACTTGGTATTACCAAAGAAGATGCTGATGCTCCAATTACTTATATTCATTTATTAGGTTTTTCTTCTAAAGGAAAAGATTTTTTGAACAAACAAAAAAAAGAATTTCTTCTTCCTTTTAAAGTTGATTATAATAGTAAAATTTATATGTATGAAATGCGTGCTTCTCAAATTTATGACATGTTATGTCATTCTAATACTTATGTTTTTGAAAAGAAAAATCAACCCATTACTCCCACTTTACTTAATGAATCTAACCAAAAATAATCTTTTTCTTCAAAATCACAAACAAAAAAATTGTGGTTTTTTTGTAATTCATTTAAAAATCTAGGTTTTACCACATTTGTTTCTAGTTTTAAATAAGTTTTGAAAAGTTTTAACGTTGTGTTCTCTTTACGATATACATCATGCATGCTATGAACATTTTTATATTTTGTATAAAAATAATTTTCTTTGTATTGTTTAAATAAAAGAATATCTAATTCGCGTATTGAAATAGGCTCGATTAATTGCCTTAAAAATATGTAACTTGCACCTGTATCTTCTCTGTGATAATAAATTGTTTCTAGAGTATGAAATAAATCATAAGGATTTTCTTTTGTAATGTGTTTAACTTCTTTTTTTATTTTAAAAATATAAAAATTACGCATCTTCTTCACCCATTTTGATTTTAGCAAAAAATTGATGCGTAATTTGTCGAATAAAGTCTAATGCAATAATAATGATTCGACTTTTAATTTTAATGAATCGTAATCATAATTCATATTTTGTAATACTTCCATTGGGAGTCCATTTGGGACAAAATCATTAAGTCCTATGATGTAATTTTCATCTGTTGCAAAACGATTCCACATGATACTACTTCCTGATTCTATGACGATTGTTTTAATATTTTTGGGAAGGATTTCTTCTTCGTATTCTTTTCCTGCCACCAAGAAAAGTTCCATTGATACCATAGACACTACTCTAATATCAAGTCCTTTTCTTGCTAAGTCATAAGCAATTTGCATGCTACTTACTACTTCACTTCCTGTAGCTATGATAATCCCATCTAATTTTGATGTTTCTTTTTTGATAATATATGCGCCTTTATTAATTACTGTGGTCGACCCAGGAAGCTTTGGAATACTATTTTTTGATAGTACTATGGCACTTGGTTTACCACTTTTTAAGATAGTTTCCCAACAACCCATTAGTTCTAAAATATCTGCTGGACGATAAACAGTAAAATTCGGAATACTACGTAGCATTGTAAGTTGTTCTATTGGAACTCGAATAGTTGAAGATTCTTGATTATACAATGAATCATGTGTAAAAATATAAGTAACTGGTAAATTCATTATTGCACTTTCT
This sequence comes from uncultured Mycoplasmatota bacterium, assembly GCA_948432605.1. GTDB lineage: Bacteria > Bacillota_I > Bacilli_A > RF39 > UBA660 > Ventrenecus. Next base: position 2,395 of record CAOJCV010000062.1, read on the forward strand.
CTTATTCCACTTTTCATTTCATCTGCAAAGCAAAGTTCTGTAGAACCAAATGTACGAAGACCTAAAATGCTCATTCCATTTAATATATAACTCATTGCTCTTTCTCTAGTTCCGAACCTTATATTTCTTCCTTTTTTTGTTGTGGCATTTAAATAGTCACTTCCGCCAATCAATGTCTGTGTCAGTAAATGTAATCCTGCACTTCCTCCTAAAAATAAATTACTTTTAGGAGCGATTAAATTCATAATTTTATAATTTGATTCAATTAATGATTCTCTGTATCCATCATTGATTTTATAATTTTCTGCAGAAAATTCGATATTGGTTTTACCACTTTCTAAAAGATTTAATATGTTATTTATATTTTGATTATTGATATTTTTTAACCTGGCATAATGTTCATTCCACTTATTAAAAAATTTTGTTGTTCTGTTTGTCATTTGATTTTCGATATGCAGAATTGAATCTTTAGATATTTCAAATGGGGGTAAAAATAAGTTATATTTTCTTCTTAATGTATTTGTATCATCTAATGATAATACACCCGAATGAACAATATTTTTTCCTTCATTAAAAGAATCTTTTCCTATTTTTGTTTTAAATATTAATAATGAAGGCTTTTTACTATTTTTTGCTGCTTCTATTGCTCGTGTTATTTCTTTGATGTTAGTAGAATCTTTTAATGTATCTACATAAAATCCTTTTGCAGCAAAGCTTTTTTCTAAATCAATTTCTAATATTGTAGAAGTGTCTCCATCTGCTCCCATTCCATTTGCATCATATAAAAAAACTAGATTTTCTAAGTGTTGGGCCCCGGCAAAAGCAAACGCTTCTTCACTTGCTCCACTCATCATATCAGCATCTGATATGAAACAATATGTCGTGTAGTTCAAAAGGTTAACTTTATTGTCTTCTTCTTTTATTAAAGCTTCTATGTATCTTCTTGATAAAGAAAATCCAACAGCCATTCCTACTCCATCACCACATATCCCAGTCGTGGCTTCTGATGTCATGGGATTGCGAAGTTCAGGAAGTGCTGGTGTTTTACTTTTTATTTTTCGATAATTCATGATATCTTCTTTATTAACTGAAAAACCAGCCATATAAAGCATCGCATAGTATAATGGTGTGATATGGCTTGATGATAAAATAACACGATCGCGATTGATGAATGTTTCATTTTTCGGAAAAACGTTCAGTATCCTTGTAAATAAACTATACATTACTGGTGCCATGGATAGACATATACCAGGACTTCCTCCACCAGCTCTATTTATCATATCTATAGAAAGTATCTTTAATTCATTTAATGCTTTTATATCATTTTGATTCATAAATTCCCTCTTTTCATTCTCTACTCTATTAGTAGTTTATCATTTTTAATAAAATTTAACAATAAAAAAAGCAAATTATTTGCTTAAAGAAATCGAGACGTTATTTATTTGATTTAATAACTTTATTCTTTCATTTAGCATAATTATTCCTCCAATTATAACTAAATATAGTAATATTATTACTCCATATTCTTTTAAAAACTTTTCCATAAACATCCCTCTTTCTGTATTCATTTTATCAAATACATTTGTTCGTGTCAATTATTTTATGAACAATTGTTTGACATTTTACATTCGGTATGCTATTATGATCATGGGAGTGGAATATATGAAATACGAAGAAAAGAAACTTACAAAAAAACAACAAGAAGTTTTAGATTTTATAAAAAAGTTTATTGCAGATCATGGATATCCTCCATCCGTAAGAGAAATCTGTGCTTCTATGGGACTATCTAGTCCAGCTACAGTTCAAGCGCATATAAATCATTTAAAAAATGCTGGGGTTATTAAAAATTCAAATAATAAATTTCGAACATTAGAAATAGTTGGCGAGAATGAATATTTAAATCAAGACGAAAATTTAGTTAAAGTTCCTCTTCTTGGAAAAATTACAGCTGGAAATCCAATTGAAGCAATTGAAAGACCAAATGAATATTTTGATTTGCCTGCTAATCTGGTTCCAAGTAAAGAGACAGTTTTCACTTTAGAAGTCAGTGGTGAATCGATGATCAATAAAGGTATTTTTGATGGAGATTATGTTATTGTAAAAAAACAAAGTACTGCTCATAATGGAGAAGTTGTTGTTGCAATGACGGATGAAAATGAAGTAACTTTAAAGACATTTTATAAAGAAAAAGATCATATTCGTTTGCAACCAGAAAATGATACAATGGAACCTTTTATTTTTCCAAATGTTACAATTTTAGGGGTTGCTATTGGGTTATTCCGAATGTTTTAAGTTTTAATGAAATAATTATTATATAGTTATTTCTTTTTTTAATAAAAAAAACGATTTTGAATAAATCTATTTTATTCTCTATATCGTTTTTTTAAAATAATTTTTTATTTTTTGTTGTATAGCTTATTATTATTAATGAGCTGATTGTTAAAACTATAAAAACTATAGCTGGAATAGATGATCCAGTTTTTGGATTTTCTACTTCTTCACATCTTTCTTCATATGTTTTTTGATCCACAATATTTCCTTCATCATCATAAAATAAATTATTTTCTTTTTTACAAATAAATTTTGGACCACATTCTTTTAAATAATTTAATTCATTTACTATTGTTCCATTTATTCCATAATATGTGCCATCTGACAATTTTTTACAAATGTTTCGATCACATTCTTTTTGATAAGTTAATTCATCAACTTCAGAACCATCTTTTCCATAATATGTACCATCTGATAATTGTTTACAAATATTTCTTTCACATTCTTTTTGATATGTTAATTCATCTACCTCAATTCCATCTTTTCCAAAATATGTGCCATCTGGTAACTTTTGACAAATATTTTTATCACACTCTTTTTGATATGTTAATTCATCTACTTCAGACCCATCTTTTCCATAATAAGTTCCATCTGATAACTGTTTACAAATATTTCTTTCGCATTCTTTTTGATATGTTAATTCATCTACTTCAGACCCATCTTTTCCGAAATAAGTTCCATCTGGTAACTTTTGGCAAATGTTCCTTTTACATTCTTTTTGATATGTTAATTCATCTACTTCAGACCCATCTTTTCCATAATAAGTTCCATCTGATAATTGTTTACAAATATTTCTTTCACATTCTTTTTGATAAGTTAATTTATCTACTTCAATTCCATCTTTTCCAAAATATGTGCCATCTGATAACTGTTTACAAATGTTTCTTTCACATTCTTTTTGATATGTTAATTTGTCAACTTCAGACCCGTCTTTCCCAAAATATGTGCCATCTGATAACTGCTTACAAATATTTCTTTCACATTCTTTTTGATAAGTTAATTTATCTACTTCAATTCCATCTTTTCCAAAATATGTGCCATCTGATAATTGTGTACAAATATTTCTTTCACATTCTTTTTGATATGTTAAATGATCTACGATAAAACCTTCATTATTATAGTAATTTCCTTTATAAATACTACATTTACGAGAAACTTTTTCAAAAATATAGTTTCCTTCAACATGACATTCTTCTGCTGTTAAAATCTTATAAAATACAATTGTCATAATATCATGATGCCCAATGTCAAACTTATCTTTTGCTGTTTCCAAAACATAAGTATTATTTCCTTCAGATATTAAATCCCAATCTTCTTTTATTGTTACTTTGTCAATCGTCATATTTGTTAATGTTAAATTTATAGTAACTTTATTCGCAGTCGTATAGGCTCCTGTTACATCAAAGCCTAATGTACACGTTTGTGATACTCTGTTATCTTCATGCCTTACACTTGCTTCACACTTTAAACCATTTATGTATTCAATTTTTGCATTTACTAAGGTTGTAGAACACATAAATGAGACTATTAAAATAAGTAATAGATTTAATTTTTTCATTTTCCTCACCACATACAAGATTATATCAAAATAATGGGAATAAATCTATTTTTTTTTATAAAAAGTTATATAATTTTTTGACTATCTTTTTATTAGTTCTTAAAT
>CAOJCV010000063.1 GCA_948432605.1 uncultured Mycoplasmatota bacterium
GTATACTTAAAACTAATTTTCTGTTCTTTTCCATAAATTCAAACTCCTTATTCTTCCACATTTTATCATTTATTATTTTATTTATCAATTAAAAGCATAATCTTTACAATCCAATTTTACAAAAATTGACATTAAAAAAAACACTTAATTTCTATAACCCAACAAATATAATTTATAAACAATATCGTCATAATAAGAATTTAATAAAAGATCATGATTTTGCCGTGCTACATTTACTTTATACCATAAATTATAAAGTTCGTTATATTCTGTAATTCTTCGATTTACTTCCTTTTGATCTTTCACAGATGAAATAGTGGAATAATAATGGTTCAAAGAAGTCATAACAAATTGATCTAATAAAGCATAATTCACTCTACCAACAGAAACTAATTCTCGTCCTTTATTTCTAATTATAGGTCGCATAAAATTAACAAAAGATATGGCAGAATTTATCTTAACAATACCAAGATTTTTAGTACTATCCATAAAATTCAGTTCTTTTTTCAAAGTATTTTGAAACATAGTCTCACCCTATTCTTTAATTATTGTATCAAAAAAAAAGAAAAAATACTAGATTGATTTCTTATTTTCAATAGCATTTTGAAATTCTTTTTTTACTTTAAGAACCATAGCTTTATCTAAAAAAGTTTTCTTTGAAAGTTTTAAAAACAATTTATTTTCTTTATGAAACAGTATACTATATAATAAATAAAGATCTAAATTTTCTTCCTCTATTTCCTCATTATCTATTTTATCTAAAAATTCTTGAAACAAAAGCCAGGAATAATAATCATGATTTCCTTTTTTACTTCTTTTTTTAATAAACATGGAATAAAAGAAAAAGCTGCAAGCAAAGAAAAATACAATCCACGGAAACACAAGATTAGTTCCAAAATAAATATTTGCAAACAAAAGAAAAAAGGAAAAAAGTAACAAAAATATACTTGAAATAATAGGTTGTCCATTTTGTTCATAAAATTTCTCACGCAAAAGATCTTTTTCTACACAATTTTGCCAAGTCCAATAATTTTTTTGGAACATATTTGGTTTTTCTTCTACAAAGCGTTTAAACTCATTCAAAGTAAATTTATTTTTCTTCCCAATTTTTTCAAATAATAAATCTAATAAAACATCTTCTGTATGAGTAGTCCCTTCGCGATGATCTAAAATAAATTCATAATTATCTTTTCTTCTATGCCAAAATGACAAACGAATATTTTTTTTATAAATCAAATTTAAGAAAGAACATAAAAAAGCTTTATAAGTTACTTCATTATTAAGAAAAGCATCCACAACTTCAATACTATAATCTTGAATAATTTTTGTTTTTCCAAGTTCAATATGTGGCTTTTTATATTCTCTATCAAAACGAAAATAAACATAAATCCACCACAAAAATAAGAAAGATAAATAAGTCTCAGATATTAAAACAATAATATCTGTAATTTTTCTATTTTTTTTATCCATCGCATGTTCTTCTTGTATTTTCTTTTCTTCTAAGTCACTTATCTTTTCAAAAGCCAAAACATCAGTTTCTTTTTTAGAATCTTTTAAAACAGAAGAATCAAAAGTAATTCGTAAATGAATACCTGTTTCTTTGGCAATTTTTTTCATAGAAGCTGTAATAATTTGATTTTTATCAAAATGAATTTGCCCTAATAAATCTCCATGAATCCATGCTTTCAAATAATCAGCATTACTTTGATGAGGTAAATAAATTTTGATTTGCAAGTTTTCTATATTACTTTGAAATTCAGAATTAATAAATGTCCAATAAATTTCTGAAATATCTTGATGAGTTACCACGACATCCAATATCTCATAAGTAAAGAAAAAGACAACTCGAGCATCATTTTGCTGATAAAATAATTTTAAAGTTTTTCCATCTTGATGACTAGATTCTACATACTCACGATCCGTTTTATCTTCTTCATAATAAATTCTTTGCAATGGTTCAAATTCATTTACCCGATCCAAAGAAAAAATTTCATCTTTTTTTAATTCAAGATAAGAAACCCTAATATTTTCTAAGCCTGTACCATTATGAATCCCATCATGAGTAAAATCATAAGGATCTTTTTCAATATATCTACTATTACGATAATAAATATTTTTATAAAAACTTTCTACATTTCCATTTAAAACAATAAATTCATTAACTTTAAGATTTCCATTTTCTTCTACAAAAGCCTCAATTTTATAATCTTCTACTTCATAACGATTTGAAGCATTTGAAATCATTGGTAGAAAGAAAAGAAAAAGAAAGAAAAAAATCTTTTTCATGTAATATTAACCTCCTTTTTTTATTTCAATAACAGGTCGGATAAAAGCAGCCCTATTAGAAGGAACTAAGATAGTACTAGACCCTTGAAAAATGCGAACTTTTTTTCCATCTGATGAAGGATTATCAACTAAATGATAAGGATTAGTATCGGTTATATTACTAACTTCTCCACTTAATGGTAATCTAACATAACTAGTATGATTTTTAAAACCATCTGAAAAACTCATTTGAATCAATTGATTTTTTTTCATAACATTTATAAGTCCTGCATGGTGTTTAAACCATTCAGTTGTAACTGCACTTACAATAGTTTTTCCAAATCCTGTATTTACTTCAGCTGACGTAGGATTCCAATTAGGTTTTAAATATAACAAATTATTACCAGAATATAAGTAACAAAACTCTTGTCCAGCAGAAGCTTCCCTACAAGCCCTAACTTGACAACTTGATTCATTACAAGTACCAAGATACTCAGTTGACATCCTTTCACTACCAATCGCATTTACAATCTCACTTTGTGAAAGAACCCTAGATAATACAACAACAACAGAATTTGACTTATTTTGTAAAACTTGCCATGTTTCACTTGCAAATTCAATTTTTTCTTTTGGCTGATACTGTTTATTCTCAATAGTATCAACAACAAAACCTTTTTGATTATCTAATTCTTCTCTAATATCTCCTTTTATAGCATTCAATAAAATACGATTATTTGCTGCTCGAGCTAAAATAGTACTCATTAAAATCAAAAATACTAGAAAAAAAGAATATATAAGTGAAGTAGCAATAAAACCTTTTTTTTGCATCATTATCCCCTCTATTCTAATCAATTATATCAAACTTTAAAGCAAAGGACCAAATATTCTAAGTATTTTTCCTAAAATTATTTTTACTTGCGAAATTTTCTTAAATTCTTCTTTCGTTATTTTAATAGAATTTTTAATAATATCATCATAATCTTTTTTAATTTTTTCAATTTCACCAACTTTATACATTAATAAAGCATCTTCAAAATGAAGATAAAGGCTTCTATAATCTAAATTAATTGTCCCAACCACACATTTAGTAGAATCACTAATCATAACTTTTAAATGAGTAAATCCTTTTTGATATTCATAAATTTCAATACCATTTAAAATTAATTCTTTATAGTAACTTTTAGCTATAAAATTAACAAACTTTTTATCAGCTATTCCAGGCAATATCAAACGAATCGCAACACCTTTCTTAGCTACATGTAACAAAACATTTAAAAATTCACTGTCTATAATAAAATATGGCATAACAATATCTACATATTCTCGAGCTGTAGTCAAAAGCTCCATATAAGTTAATTTTCCAATTTGCTCATTGTCAAAAGGATCATCTCCAAAAGGAATTAAATAACCTTCACCTTCTTGAATTGATTTTACTAAATAAGGATTATAATCATCAAAATCTTTTAATTTATCTAAGTTCCACATTTCTAAAAAAAGAGTTGTTAAGCTGTTTACAGCTTCTCCAGAAAAACGAATCATATTATCTTTCCAATGACCATATTTTTCAACTTCATTGATATATTCCGAAGCCAAATTACACCCACCAGTATAACCATATTTCCCATCTATAACTACAATTTTACGGTGATCTCTATTGTTATAATGTGTAGAAATTAAAGGAATAATTGGTGAAAATTGTTTAGCTTGAATTCCAAAAGAATTTAACTCTTCTACATAATCCCTGGGCAATAAAACTAAGGAACAAGTACCATCATACATGACACGTACTTCTACCCCTTCTAAAACTTTTTCCTTTAAAATATCTAAAATTCCATTCCACATAGAATCATTAGCAATTATAAAAAATTCTAAAAAAATAAACTTCTTTGCTTCTTTTAATTTTCCTAATAAATCCTCATAAAATTCTTCACCAATTTTAAAGTAATTTACATCAACTCCTTGATAAACAGGAAAATGACCCACTTCATTTAAATATTTAGCAAACTGAAACAAAATATAATCGTCTTCCCTCAATTTTTCCATAATTTTAATATCCTGTACTAAATATTTTCGATTTTCTGCTTTTAATTTAGATAATTTTTTCTTTAAGCTTTTCACTGTTGGTTCAAATTGACAAAATAAATAAAACAAAGCTCCAATAGTTGGCAATCCCAAGATCAAAATAATCCACGAAGTTTTAAATTCACTATTCATATTTTTATTAATAATATAAATAACTAGAATAATAGATAAAACTCCCATTCCACCAATATAATATACAATGTAATTTTCAAAATAGAAAAAAAACATTCCTATAAAAAATAATTGTATAGATACAGAAACTAATGCTAGAGTAAATCGACTAAAAATAATACCAAAGAACTTGGAAATAATATTGTGTTTCTTAGTTTTCATTTTTATCTTTTACTCCAAATAAAATCATAACATTTTGTAACAAATAAATTCCTTCAATAATCATTAATAAAACTGACATAAATATATGGATAGACATGTTATGAAAAGGATTTACGATAAAAAGAATAGATAGAAATAAATTAAAAATGGAAGAACTGAATAAAGAAATCCATAACTTACTTGTATATTTTCTTAAATTTATTGACAACTCAACTCTTTTTGAATTTTGAAAAAGCAAGTAGCCACCCAGCAAAATAGTAACCACATCTTTTAACGTATCAACTTCAAAAAAAGCTACCACGCCAAAACATATCAACAAAACTCCTATAAATAAACGATTTTCAAAAAATCTTTGTTCTTCTTCAATTCGTAAATAAATTACAATATCTAATACTCCTATAAATACTGCAACATAAGAAAAAACATGAATAGCAACAGAAATAAAATTTTCTGGATTTTTGATTAAAACAAAAGCAAATATTAAAATTAAAAATGCTACCACAAATGTTTCATATACACCTTTTCTAATCTTTTTTATAATACTCTTATCTTCTAAAAGCATAACAACTCCTACTTTCTGTTTTTATTCTATCAGATTAATGAAAAAATAACAAGAAATCATAAAAAAGAAAGATATTTTTAGTAAAAAATTTATATCTATCTTTCATCAAAAATTTGGGCTCCATTCAACATAAATGTATTTGCACCATATTCAGCTTTATTTTCATAAATTTCTCCATCATTCATAACAATATTACTAAAAAAAGCAAAAATGACTCTCCATGCCCATAGCTATCATAATTTGTAGAAATATTTGTCGAATTATTCCATAAAAATCCAGAATTTATAATTAATGTACTATACCATAATACTATAGCCTTAGTTATCATTAATTTTTGCAGTCTCTATGTAAATAGAACTATTATTAGTGGCACAAATTCCTCCATAATCGGTTTGGATATTTTTTCTATTTTAAATTATAGTATTTGCAATTAAATTTAGTTTCGACTGATTTAATAAAATTAATGGTTTTATAGAGTTAATCTTTTCTCCATTACTTTTTAATGTAACTTCCTTATTCTCAATACCCATATTGGTTGTACTTGTGGCTGTGATATCAGATAAAAGCAAAATACTTCCACCACTCTTTACTTTGTTATAAGCGGATTGTAATGTAGCAAATGGACTTTCTAATGATCCATTTCCTCTCTCATCATTTCCACTTGATGATACATATACACT
>CAOJCV010000064.1 GCA_948432605.1 uncultured Mycoplasmatota bacterium
CAAATCCAAACAATTATGTCTCATTTAATAATGAGTTATGGCGAATAATAGGAGTTATGAATAATATTGAAGATGGAAATGGAGTAAAAGAATCAAGACTTAAGTTAATTAAAACAGCAGTTTTTATAAGTAAAGCTTGGAATGCTGTAAAAAATAATGATTGGACAAATTCTAGTATAAAAAGCGAATTAAATGGGACTTATTTGCAAAACTTAAAAGACACCGACTTAATAGATAATGTTAAATGGAAATTAGGTACTTCACACCACAACACAAATGTTTTTGAAAAATATATAGAGGAAAGAGGAGAAAATGTTTGTGGTTCAAAAGAATGGCTTGGAAAAATAAGTTTAATATATGCAAGTGATTATGGATATGCAACAAGTGGAATAGATACATCCACAAGAGAAGCTTGTTTAAAGACACTAATGCCTAAGTGGAATAATGAAGAAAATTGTAAAAATAATTCTTGGATATCAAATACCACCTATCATCAATGGTTATTAACTCCAGCAAATGAAGACTGTACGATGGCAAGTCATCTTACAACTTTTGGATATGTAAGCCATAATCCAGTAACAGCGAAATCGGAACATGCCATCTCGCCAGCATTGTATCTAAAACCAGATGTAAAAATTATATCAGGAGTAGGAAGTCCAACAGATCCTTTTCTTCTTGATTTAACGACATAAAAAATAAAACTAGAAATCGTTTTTTTCTTTTGTTATAATTTAGTAAGAAAGAAGGTTTAAAATGTTAATACTTGGAAGTCATGTTTCTTTTGGTAAAGATCAAATTCTTGGCAGCACAAAAGAAGCATTAAGTTATGGAGCAAATACATTCATGTTTTATACTGGAGCTCCTCAAAATACAATAAGAAAAGAAATTAATTTAGATTTATTAACAGAAGCAAAACAATTAATGAAAGAGAATAATATTGAAATAGAAAATATTGTTTGTCATGCACCATATATTATAAATCTTGCAAACAAGAAAGATCCTACAAAATGGGATTTTAGTATAAATTTTTTAAAACAAGAATTAAAAAGATGTGATCAATTAGGAATAAAATCTATAGTATTGCATCCTGGAAGTGCAGTTTCATATACAAAAGAAGAAGCATTAGAAAATATTGTAGAAGCATTAAATCTTGTCTTAGAAAAAGAATACAATTGTAAAATTTTATTAGAAACAATGGCAGGAAAAGGAAGTGAATGTGGATCTTCCTTAGAAGAAATCGAATATTTATTAAAAAATGTAAAAGGCAGTATTGGAGTTTGTTTAGATACTTGTCATTTAAATGATTCAGGTATATCAATTGCTAATTTTGATGATTATTTAGAAGAATTTGAACAAAGAATTGGCCTAAACAAAATTGGATGCATTCATATCAATGATAGTAAAAATGAACTATCTTCTCATAAAGATCGTCATGCAAATATTGGCTATGGAACAATTGGTTTTGAAAACTTATTGCATGTTATATATCATCAGAAATTAGAGAATATTCCTAAAATTTTAGAAACCCCATATGTAGGGGAAAATTGGGAATCAAAAGAAAAAAAATATGCTCCATATAGGTTTGAAATAGAAATGATTAAACAAAAAGAATGGGATCAATTACTTATAGAGCATATCAATGATTATTATAAATAAAGAATTCTAGTAAAGAATTTTTTTTTATTAAAAAAAAACATTGATCAAATATCCAATGTTTCCATGTCTGAAATGTCAAGATTTTCAATATTCTGTGAATTTGTATCTGGAGAATCTTCTTTTCCGATAATTGCATCCTTTAATTTCTTTTGTTCTTCTCCTAAATCATCTTCAATATCGATAACTCTTAAAACTTCTTCAAAACTAGTAAGTCCGTTAATAACTTTAACCAAACCATCGTCCAATAAACTTATCGTATTTCCACTATCATAAATCAAATTTCTAATTTCTTCCTTTTTCTTATTGTTAACAATTGCATCACGAATATCTTGATTTAAAAGTAATACCTCATGCAAAGCAATTCTTCCCTGATATCCTTTGTAACAAGAATCACAACCAACAGGTTTATAAATATTTTTGATATCCATACCAAGAGCTTCTTTAAAAACACGTGTTTCATAAGGAGTAGTAGGTCTAGACTCTCTACATTTTGGACAAAGTTTTTTACAAAGTCTTTGCGAAACAATAGCTTCAAGAGCAGAACCTAATAAATATCTTTCAACATCCATATCAACCAAACGTTCAATTGTTGTTAAAGAATTATTGGTGTGCACAGTTGATAAAACCAAATGACCAGTAATACTAGCTCGAACAGCAATTTTAGCTGTCTCGCTATCACGAATTTCTCCAATCATAATAGTATCGGGGTCTTGACGTAAAATAGAACGAAGAGCATTAGCAAAAGTAAGACCAATTTCACTCATTGTTTGAACTTGATTAATACCTGCAATTTTCATTTCTACTGGGTCTTCTACCGTAATAATATTTCGCTCAATCGTATTTAATTGTTGCAAAATAGCATACACAGTAGTACTTTTACCAGTTCCAGTAGCTCCAGTAACTAAAATAATTCCGTTAGGTTTAGCAATAGCTCGATTAATTTTTTGAAAATTTTCTTCAGAAAAGCCTAAAGAATCTAAAGAACTCATACTTGCTGAATAATCTAAAAGACGTATAACAACTTTTTCTCCGTACACAATAGGTAATGTGGAAACACGAAGGTCTAAATCTTTTTGATCCACTTGCATTTTAATTGCCCCATCTTGAGGAACTCTAGACTCAGTAATATTCATACCAGAAATAATTTTAATTCTAGTAACTAAATTCTTTTTTACAGAAGCAGGCACCTCTGCATATAAAATTAATTCTCCATCAACCCGAATTCTCACATTTAAAACAGTAGGTGTAGGGTCAAAATGAATATCACTTGCACGTTTTCTAGCAGCATCAATAAGCATATTATTAACAATATCTACTATTGGTTGATTATCATAATCATAATTTGTAAACATATCATTTCACCAATCCCTTATTCTTAAAAATATTTTAACATAAGAATCAAAAAAAAACAATTTAAATAGAAATAAAAATATGATAGAATAAAGAAGTGTGTGAAACTTTTAAAGGGTGTGAAAAAATGAAAAAAAGACAAAAAATAAAACAGATTCGCAAATTAAAAAAGAAATTTTTTCTAGCAATATGTGGATCTTTCTTTATTATCTTTTTTCTATTAGTTCTTTTAAACAGTTATTTATTTGAAATTCAAAAAGAAGAGAGACTATCGAAAAAAAGCGATTTTAAAAACTATAAAATTACATATATAAAAGAAAATCGTTGTCAAAAAAAAGAAAGAATAAAAAAAGAAAACATTACTTATATTTTTGATTGTTTAGATATGGTTTATGTTACATTTGGAACAACTAAAATAACATTGGAAGAGGCTATAGAAAAAAACTATTTAGATTTAGCTACTTTATTAGAAAATACAACTTTAATTGGAAAAGAAGAAAATGCATCTATTTATGAAAAGAAACCAAAAAAAGAAGAAGACCCTTATCTTATAAAAATCCTAGAAGAAGAAAAAACGATTGTTACAATTAGTCCAAAAGAAAAAAATTCTAAGTCAAAATAGAATCTTTTTTTTCCTTTTTTTCATAAAAAATTTGAATCATTTCCTCATCTGGAATATCTAAAATTTTTCGAATTTTACTTAATGTTTTAATAGTAGTATTTTTCTCATTCTTTTCAATTCTTTGAATTTGTCTAGTTGATAATTCTAATTTTTCAGCTAATTCTTCTTGAGTAAATCCTCTTTTTATTCGATATTCTTTAATCATATTTTCACCTCGGACATATTTTGTCATAGTACGCAAAAATTGAACACGACACAAAACGGCGAAACTAAAAAAAGATTGAATAGTGGTTAATAATAATATTAGATAAATTTCTTGAGTAAAAGAAGAAAATTTGTTATACTAAATTAGAAAATAGAAAAGGGCAATTTATATGAAGAAGAAAAATAAAAATGGATTTATTTTTGTAGAAACAATAATAGTTACTGCTGTTCTACTAGCATCATTAATGGTAATATATGCTCTTTATGTTACAACAATCGTATCAGAAAATCGTCGTCTTCGATATGATGATACAGCTAAATTATATGAAACTTTTTATGTAAAAAAATATTTAGAAAGTTTTGATTTAGAAATGTTAAAAAAAGAAATAAAAGACAATACGAAGTATAGAATTATATATAAAAGTCGTTCAGATATATTTGGAACATCATACATAGAAGAATCTATATTTTATGGAAAATTATGGGATCAATTGAATATAAAAAATATTTACTTATTATCAAATGATATTTCAAATATAGTAAAATGTACTTCAGGATTATCCGCTATTTGTTCTAATCGAAATTTATTATCATATTTAAAAACATTAGATGATAGTGCTGCAAAAACTTATCGTTTAGTAATAGAATTTGCAAATGCAATGAATGGTGGAGAATGTACAGCAACTGATTGTTTTTATTATTATAGTAGTGTGTTGGTAGGTGATTAAAAATGAATAAGAGAGGAATAACACTTGTGGAAGTAGTTGTAAGTATCGGACTAATTTCTGTTGTCATGCTTTTCTTGTTTAATTTATTAATAGATATGCAATTTGAAGAAGATCATGCCTCTTTTTCTAAAAAAAATCAAGTAGCACGTGCCTCCATCATAAAATTAATTCAAAATGATTTTATGAATTTAAATTTAATAGATGCTATTCAAAATAAAAGTCAAGGAAGAGTGGAAATTACCTTAACATATGCTACACTATCTAAACAAATTGTAGTTACTCAAAAAAATATAAATTATAATAACGAAGAAGTATGGGATATCGCAGATGAAAATGCAACATTTGATTTAGCAAACATTTCAATAAAAAAAATTAATCCAAGTGAAACTTGTAGCAAAGTAGACAATCCAAATACAGGAAAAGAAGAAAATGTTTGTTCAAAATATCAAACAATAAAAATAATGATTCCAGTTGTGACTGGAGAAAAAGAAAATATTATAGACGATATTGAACTATTTTATTTAGGAAGAACAATTTAGTTCTTTTTTTTTATGGACTTTTATGTGGTGGGTGTATGATAGGAGACAAGACGAAATTATATAATAATAAAATTGAATTATATGCAATAATTTTCTATTATTTTAGTAG
>CAOJCV010000065.1 GCA_948432605.1 uncultured Mycoplasmatota bacterium
ATCTTTTTCTATTTTCCTCTTTTATCCTATCATACCCCCCCCCCTAAAAGTCAATAAAAAAATCACATCACTGTGACCTTATCCAATTTTTTTTAGTTTGCTTTACTTCCACTTATATCACATGCAGTTGAGTCATTTGGATCAAATAGACATCCAACACAGTTTGAAAATGAATCTACTGTTGGAGTATTTATAATATTTTTGGCTGTTTCAAAGAAAAATTGAATTATTCCTGGAACTAAAAATATTCCTACACCAATAAACACTCTTTTTACTATATTAATTGCATATTTTTTAGCTTGATCTTCTTTTCCAGAAGTAATAATTTGAAATAAGTTTACAAAACCCATTACAATAATAATAGTTGGGATAAAAATCTTTAAAAGAAAGAATACCAACCCAGCAAATTTTAAGGTTCTTGCAACATTTTTTTGATGACAAAAATTATTTAACGTGATGTCGCATCCTCCATTTTCACATGGATCGTTTGGATTAAATCCTTGGTTATTTCCACTTCCGTTAGGTCCACCTGGTCCAACATTATTTGTGCTTCCTTCTCCATTTTGGTTTTCTCCTTCTCCTTCTTGAATATGATTTCCTACATTTAATTTTTCATCATCAAAATAAGAAAAAGTTATTTCTGATCCTTGTGCATCACAAATTGCATAATAATTATTTGAAGACATGCCATATACACCATCATCTATTACATCTTTTACTAATGTAGATGCCAGAGTATATCGTGGGTCATTTCCCCAAAAAATATGATTTTGAATATCGATACCATCTGCACTCTCAATCTCATATCTAGCTGCTGTTTTAGATGTTAATCCTGAGAAATCTACTTGAAAGTAATAACAATAATTAGATTCATTTGGAGCCCAGAAATCTGAAGATACTTCTGGTACAAAAATAGTTCCATCTGGTGTTAATATTTCTGGATTAGCAATTTTTCCAACTTGTTTATCTACACCCTCATCGTCTATCTCATTGTCAAAAGTAAAGGTTCCTGTTCTTTCTATATCATCTCCTAGTAAACCTGATTCTGTTGTAACGATTCGATAGTGTAATTCTTCAGTTGACTTTGTAATTGCTTCGACATCTGTTTTGGATACAAATTGAGCTTTTAATGAGTATTTTGAAGATTCTTTTGCCAATTGAAAATTAATCATATTTGTAATATTATTGTCACAATCTTCTCCATTACATTTCATTACTTGAGCATAAGATTTATATAAATTTTTATTAAAAACAGAAATGGTTGGAATTTTTTTCATAATTTCAGAAAAATCTGAGTCTGAAACATCTGCTAAATCCACATATACATCAAATGTATCTGTACTATTAGGGCTTTGTACTACTCTCCACTCCTCAAATAGTAAATATTCTTCAATCCAATCATTTAAATTTTCTGCTGCTTCCTCTTTTGATAATGCCATTACAGTTGAAGGTAGCATTAATAATGTAATTATTAAACACATTAATATATTTCGTTTCGTGGTCACTATATCACTCACCTTTTTGTTTTTTTACTTTTGTTTTCCATAATTCATTTAAATAACTTTTGTTAGCCAATTTTATTATAACAATAAAGTAAAAAAAAAACTAGTGAAAACCAGTTCTTTTTTATTTAAATTTTACCAAGCTACTTCAGCATAGCGTGAGCAATCTGAATCATTAGGATTTGTTAAACATGAACGACATACTTCCCAGTCTTCTTTTGCTCCAGAATCGCCAAAATTAGAAATCATTCCGAATACTAAACCTACAATTGTTGGAATAAAGAAGATTACTACTGCAGATATTGCACGCATCGCAAGTGATTTTGTTGCTTTTTTAATTTCATCATCTTTTGCTGCTACAACAGCTTTTCCTAAATCTAGCATTCCCCAAATAATTAATAAAATTGGAATTACTATTTTAAACACTAATAACACATATCCTACTACTTGCCAAATATTAGCAGAGTTAGCACAAAAACCTAATTCTTGTGTTCCTGGATTCATCATAAACATAACCTCATTTCTTTTTAACTAAGTTTATTATATAAAGAAATAAACACATTGTCAAACTCTTTATACAAAATTGTGTAAAGTAATTATATTTCTTCTATTTTCATTAAATTTGTTGTTCTATTTTCGTCCGTATTAGGATATCCACCAGTAATGATTATGATATCTTTTTCATTTAAATTCATAAATTCTTTTGCTTTTTTGATACTTTCTTTTATTACTTCATCTGTTGAATTAGCTAATTTCATTGTCATTGGATAAATTCCATAATTTAGCATCATACGTCTTCCATCTTTTTCGTTTGGTGTTAAAGCAAGGACAGGTGATACTGGTCTAAAATTACTAATTAATTTTGATGTTCTTCCATGAACTGTTGCTGTTGTAATTAATTTTGCATTTAAACGGTTCGCTGTATCAACTACTGAAACAGCAATCGCATCTCTTATATTTGCAACATTTTTCATTTCTTCTACATAATTATAATCTGCATATTGTTCTGTAACTTCACAAATACGAGCCATAGCTGCTACTGTTTCAATTGGATGTTTTCCAATTGTTGTTTCTCCTGATAACATTACAGCATCTGTTCCATCCAATACTGCATTTGCAATATCACTTGTTTCTGCTCTTTTAGGACGAATATTTTCCATCATTGTTTCAAGCATTTCAGTTGCAACAATACAGATTTTATTCATTTTACGACATTGTTTTACCATTTTCTTTTGTTCAATTGGAACTAATTCACTAGGAATTTCTGTTCCAAGATCTCCTCTTGCAACCATTGCTCCTGCACTTACACTTAAAATATCATTTAAATTTTCTATTCCTAAAGCACTTTCTATTTTACAAATAATTTGAATATCTTCTCTTTTATATTCTTTTAATAATTCTTTTACTTCTAGTACATCTTCTTTTGTTGAAACAAAAGATATTGCTAAAAATTCTCCACCATGTTCACATGCATATTTAATATCTGCTCGATCTATATCACTAATATATGGAATATCAAGTTTTACACCTGGTACACTCATACTTTTACGTGATCCTAATTTTCCACCTGATATAATTTTACAAGTTACTCCATCACTTTCAATACTTATAACTTCTAATTTCATTTTTGCATTTTCAAGTAATACAGTATCTCCTACTTTTAATGAATCAATTGCAGAAGGATGGTTTACACTAAATCTTTCTTTTGTACCAGTTACTGATTCTTTTACGATTCTAATTAATTTTCCTTCTTCTAATTCTATAAGATCATTTTCCATAATACCACTACGGAATTCTGGACCTTTTGTATCCCATAAAATAGCAACATTTTTTCCTGTTCTTTTTCTTACTTCACGTACAGAATCTTGAGCTTTTTGTCTTTCTTCCATTGTTGCATGAGAGAAATTTATTCTTGCAATATCCATACCAGCAAGAACCATTTTTTCCATAACATCAACATCATTACTATTTGGTCCTATACTACATACAATTTTTGTTTTTTTCATTTTTTCACACACTCCTGAACAAAAAAAATTTTACTACGAATACTATAAAAAGGCAAGCAAAATCAGCAAGTAAATGCAAAAAAAAGAGCCTATATTTTAAGCTCTGCTTGAATATTTACCATCACTAGTAGAAATGATAATTCTTTCACCTTGATTAATAAACATTGGTACTTTTACAGTATATCCAGTTTCTATAGTTGCGTCTTTTAACGCATTATTTGTAGTATTTCCTTTTGTTGCTGGCTCTGTTTCTGTTACTTCAAATTCGATTTTTTCTGGTAATGTTACACCAAGTAATTCTCCTTCATAATAATCTAATTGAATTTCTAATCCTTCTTTTAAGAAACGTTTTTCTTGTTCTAATTTTTCTGCTGGAACTTCAATTTGATCATAAGTTTCTGTATTCATGAATACGAAAGAAGAACCGTCTGAATATAAGAATTGCATTGGCATTCTATCTATTCTAGCTCTTTCAATTTTAATGTTAGTATTATATGAATTTTCAACAACAGCTCCTGTTCTTAAGTTTCTTAATTTAATTCTAACAAAAGCACTTCCTTTTCCAGGTTTTACATGTTGAAATTCAACAATTTGGCATAAGTTTCCATCGATAATGATAGTCATACCATTTTTAATATCATTAATGTTAATTTGCATAAGGTATCTCCTTTACTATTTTCCAACTTTAGATTCTTTAAATACTGTAACTTGACGACATGTTGGACAGTATTTATTAAATTCCATTTTATCTGGCGTATTTTTTTTATTTTTCACCTCTGGACGACGTGTTACTTTCCCACAACGAGAACATTTCATCCAAAAATATTGTCTATCTTCTTTTTTTGCCATAGGTATAACCTCCTCACATCAAAACTATATGTATTTTAGCATACGAAATACGATAGTTCAAGCAAAATGAAAGCAACTTATGTGAAATTTTTCATTAAATGTATTTTAAAAAATATTTTTCACCAAGAAATGCCCTCCCATGAAGAATGCGTTGGTTTATTCGCTGGGCAAGCAACATACATATTCGTAATAGTTAAACCCACTTTCCGAATAAAACTGCTTCCGTATGTTATATTTTTTAAATTTTCATTATTATAAAACATACCACCCATATTCGCTACATTTGAGGTATCAAAACTACTTAGATCTAAACTCGTTAGGTTGCTCATGTTTGAAAACATACCACCCATATTCGCTACATTTGAGGTATCAAAACTACTTAGATCTAAACTCGTTAAG
>CAOJCV010000066.1 GCA_948432605.1 uncultured Mycoplasmatota bacterium
CCCCAATTTAAAAGTTTTTCCTTCAAATCGTGATCTTTATAAGAGGGAATCTGATCAGCTTTATCAATATTTTTGCACTCTAACTCCAACTGTTGAGAGATTTTCAATCGATGAATGTTTTTTAGATTTTACGGGTACTTCGTATTTATATGATGATTATATGAAACTTGCGGAAGAGATCCGTACTTTTATAAATCGACAGTTTGGAATTACTATTAATATTGGAATTGCACATAATAAACTTTGTGCAAAAATGGCTAGCGATTTTGAGAAGCCGAATAAGATCCATACTTTATTTTCAAATGAAATTCGTGCAAAAATGTGGCCATTACAAGTCGATGACTTATTTATGGTAGGAAAAAAATCTTCTGAAATTTTACATAAGCTTGGAATACATACGATCGGACAACTTGCTAAAAGTGATTCTTTTTTATTAGCAAAATATTTTAAAAATCAAGCCGTAAGGATGATTGAGGCGGCGAATGGAATAGATAACGAGGTGGTTGGAAAAACTACTCCAAAAGAAAAAAGTATCAGTGTTTCCGATACTTTGTCAGAAGATGCTACTTTGCTTTCTTCTTTGCAAGAGGTATTGCTTTATCAATCTGATCGAGTGGGAAGAAACGCAAGAAAGAAAGGTCTGTATGCAAAGTGTATTGCAGTTATTTTGAAGACCAATGAATTTATAACGTATTCCCATCAAAAAAAGTTGATCAATCCTACAAATGCTACAGAAGAGATCTATAAAATTGCTTGTGAAATTTTAGAAAATACTTGGAGAAGAGAACCTATTCGTTTAATCGGAATACGTCTTTCGAATTTTACTACGAATAATCAAAAGCAGATTTCTTTGTTTGAAAAAGAATGTGAAATAAATCTTGATCAGCTTCAAAATACGGTAGATTCAATTAATGATAAATATGGAAGCCTAAAAATTATGCCAGCGAGTATGAAGAAATAATTTTACTTAAATAGAGTTAATTTTAGTTAAGTTTTTTTCTTTACAATATTCTTTATTGCTTGAATCAGCATCTCAGTTTAGCTGTTTCATATAGTGAGACTTGTTGTTTTTGACTATTTTATAATTCTTCTTTTAGAAATTTTTCAATAAGATGTATTTTGTATTCATTTATGACTAGGGTTGTAGCAAAAAAAGAAATTAGCCTATTTTTTTTACTAATTTCTGCTGCTTTTTTTCTTCCAATGTAATATTTTTTTCTATTGAAAAGATAATTTTATTATTTTCATCATCTATTCCAACTGCTTTTAGTAGGACTGTATGACCAATTTTTAACATTATTTGTTTACTGTCATTTATAAGGCATTTTTTCTTTTCATTAAATTTGAATGGTGTTAAATTTGATAAGGAAGCAACTCCTAGTAACCCATTTTTTGCTTGTACTTTTATTTCTTTTGTATTAATATCTACAATGAATCCCTCAAAGTATTCTTCTAAATGTTCTTCAATATATTTCATAAATATTAATTTTTTGGCCTCTTCTTCTGAAATATCAGCTTGTCTTTCCTTTTTTGAAGAATGATAACAAATTTCTTGTAGTTCTTTTTCCATTGCGTTAAAATCTATAAATTCTAAATTTGGATTTGTAAGTTCTTTTAGAATTTGATGAATTTTCAAGTCTGGAAATCTTCTGATTGGTGATGTAAAGTGGGTATAATATTGTAATTCTAGTGCAAAATGCCCTATATTATTTGTATTGTATTCAGCGCGTTGCATACTCCTTAAAATTAAGGTAGATAATATTGGAAATTCCTCCTTATTAGATAATTGATGGAGTATTTTTTGAAGAACTAGAGCATTGGTAGCGTTTTTTGCTGTTCTTAGACGGTATCCCAAATTTGCAATGAAATCTAAAGTCATATTTACTTTGTTAAAATCTGGTTCTCCATGATTTCGATAAATTGTGGGAATAAAGTCTATCCAAGCTAAATGAGTTGCAACACATGTATTGGCCATAACCATGAAGTTCTCAATCAGTTCTTCTGCTAATCCGGTTTGCTTTTTCTGAATTTTTTCTACAGATCCATCTTTTCCTTCAATGATCTCTACTTCAGTATTGGCGAATTTTAGATATCCTCTTTTTTCTTTATTGATTGTTATAATGTTCGACAGTTCCTGCATTTCCAAAAGATTTTTTTCAAATGGATAATAGCTAGGGGGAGTAGTAGCCTTTTTCAATACTTGATTCACGTCTTCATAGGTCATCTTTATATTTGAGTTTATTACACTTTTACAAATTTGATAATCTCGTATTTCTGCTTGCTGATCAATTTCCATAATGCAAGATATTGTTAAGCGATCTACATGAGGATTTAATGAGCAGATTCCATTTGAAATTTCACTTGGAAGCATTGGTATTACTCAATGTCATCAGTTTAAGAAACTACATAAAAAAATGTGTAGTTTTTATTATGGAAAAATGAGATAATAAAGATAAGAATAAAAGGAGTTAAATTAGTGGTAAAATTTAATAAAGAAAGTATTGAATTAATAAGGAATAAAATAAATTCGGAGGAATTCAAAACTACAGGAAGATTAAAGAAAACCAGTTTTACAAGAAAAAGAAAAATGGGATTTACAAAGCTAATGGAATATATTCTAAATAAGAAAGGACTAACTACGAGTATGGAAATTAATAATTTTTATAATGATATCAATGAGGAAGAAAATATATCCAATCAATCATTATTAGACCAAAGATTAAAATTAAATCCAGAAGTATTTATAACATTAAATAAGGATTATTTGAAATTATTTTATCAGGAGCACAAAGAAGAAGTAACACTATATAAAGGCTATTTATTAAAAGCAATAGATGGAAGTGATTTTGAAATACCAAATACGAAAAAATCTAAAAAAGTATATGGAACAGTAGGAACAAAAGTAACAGATAAAGCTAATACAATAGCAAGAGCAACAGTATCTACATGTTATGATGTATTAAATGAAGGGTTTATATCATCATATCGAACAAGTGAAAATAAAAGTTCCTTAGAGCATTTAAAACATGATCAAGAAATAACAAAAGATTATAAATCAATTTATATAATGGATAGAGGTTACATTTCAATAGAGTTCATGCTTTCATGCATAAAAAATAATAGTAAATTCTTAATTCGATTAGATAGTAAGGCATACGAAAAAGAAAGAAGTAAAATAGGATCAAACGATGAATATATCAATTTAGAATACACCAATAATAGATTAAAAAGAAGACACTATCAGAGTGAAAAAATAAGACTTTATGCCAAAGAAATAAAATCATCCAAACTACGAATTGTAACCTACGAATTAAATACAGGAGAAGTAGAACAATTAATAACAAATTTAGAAATGGATGAATTTACATACGATGATATAGTCGAATTATATGGAAAAAGATGGGAAATTGAAACATTATATTACAGTTTAAAATGGAAGTTAAAAACAGAAAAATTTACTAGTAGTTTTAAGACAATAATAGAGCAAGATTTTTTTTCTAGTGTACTCGTTTTTAATATGATTTCATCTATGATAAAAGAAGCAGAAGAAAAAATAGAGCAACAGAAATATAAGCATGAAATGACTATAAACGAAAATATGGCAATAGGATTATTTAAAAATGAAATGATAAAAATAATGTTAGAAGAAGATAAAAACAAAAGATTAAAGTTATACGATAATTTAATAAATAAAATGTCTAAATATAAAATTCCAATAAGAAAAGACAGAAAGTATAAGGTACATTTTAGTCCTTACAATAAGAATAGTTACAATAAATTAAGTAGTATTTAATTTAATCAAAATATTTATTAAGCATCAAAATATTGATGAGTTTTAGCATGGAACAAATTCTAAATAAAACCTAATTACCATAATAAAAACTACACATTTTTTTATGTAGTTTCTTAAACTGATGACATTGCTCCTTTCTCTCGGGCACCATAATGTGATTAACTTGAACTCCCTTATTTATGGGCATTCGAGTGATATTTTAAATAAAAATTTTCACAAATGAGTGAAGATTTTTGCGTTTTATAATACTTTTTAGTTAAAAACTAAATGGGAGATGAAAATAAAAGAATTTTTAAAATCGGAAATAAAACAGATTTTATTCATAAATCAAATAGAAATTATTAATAAATTATATGACATATGCTATAATGATCTCACAGACAAATAATGACTTGAAGAGGGGCGTATATAATGAAAATCATTTTTTTGGACATTGATGGTGTGTTGAATTCAGATGAGTATTTTGAAAAAACTGTACATTTAAATATACAAGG
>CAOJCV010000067.1 GCA_948432605.1 uncultured Mycoplasmatota bacterium
TGGGAATGAGTAATTTAACAAGCTTAAACTTAAGCAGTTTTAATACATCAAAAGTAACAAATATGAATGAAATGTTTTGTGAAAGTAAGAAATTATCGACCATTACTTATGGAGCAGATTTTGTACATAAAGAAAATGCTATCATAGATGATATGTTTTTAAATTGTCCAGCAAATAAACCAACGCATGAATCTTGGAATGGATTATTTTAGGAAATACGAATTTCTTTTTCGTATTTTTTTTTATAAACTTTTTAGTGAAAAAGAGTAAATAAAAAGGAAGACGAAAAAAACTATAAAATTTGGAAAATGTATCTACAATAGTCAACTTTTCCATTTTTATATTTCTTTTTGACTGAAAAGAACCATCATATTTGGATCTATTAAACATTTTAAAACGAATTAGTGTTTTAATAATAAACTTTTGAATATCTCTAAGTTCACAGTTTTCATATTTATCAATACATCTTGGATAGTTTCCAAATAAGGCAGTTTTTTTATATCTTGTTTAACATATATTTTAATACAACTATCAGTATAAAATGTATCTGTTGAAATATCTGTTATAGTTGTTATACCACATAATTTAGTAACGGAAATTGTTTTCATTGAATAAGTTATATCTATCAGCTAAATTATTAAACATTGTTAATAATCTTAGCAGATATTTAATTATTATAAAATATAATTTATTAAATTTTTCTCCTTTTTTAATTCTCTTCTTTCTTTTCTATTCATTACAACATCCTACTTTTTTATTTTGTAGTAATTATATCAAATTTATCTGTGAAAGATTTTGACTCTTTTTCACTGAAACTTTTAGAAAGGAATTGAAAAAAAGAAATCTTTTTGTTACAATAAATAATAGATAGAGATGGGTGATAAAAAATGGCATTAAATAAATTAAAAAAAATATTCATGGATGAAGAAGAAGCTCCTACTTTGAGCGAAGAAGAATATTACAATGTGAGTGAAAATGATGCTTTAAATGAAGCTGAAAAAACTGGAAATAAAATGATTTTATTAGAGCCACGTGCTTATTCAGAATCTCAACAAATTGCAGATCATTTAAAGAATCGCAATAGTGTTGTAGTGAATTTAAAAAGAGTAACTTCAGCACAAGCTAAAAGAATTATTGATTTTCTTTCAGGATGTGTTTATTCAATAGGTGGTACAATGCAGAAAATTGGAGTAGGAATTTATTTGTGTACTCCTAAAAATGTTAATATTCAAGGAAAAATAACAGATGATAATGAAAAAGCAGATAAAGGAAAAAATAATGAGGATGAGATTGATTGGTAAAATATAAATAAAAGGATGTGTGGGCTTTGAAAAAGTTTAGTACAAGTTGGAATGGGTACGATAAATTAGAAGTAAATCGGTTTGTTTCTGAAGTTGCAAAAGAATATGAAAGTATGTTAAATAATTTAAAAAAACGTGATTTAGAAATTCAAGATTTGAAACAAAAACTAATTCAATATCAAAATATGGAAAATACTTTAAATAAAGCCTTGTTAGTTGCAGAAGATGCGTCCAATCAAATAAAAAAAGTTGCACGTGATGAATCAAAAGCTATTGTGGAAGATGCAAAAAGAAATGCATCTCGAATTGTAGGAGAAGCATTACGAAAAGCAGAAAAATTAGAAGCTGATGGTGAAAATTTAAGAAAACGAATTGTTATTTTTAAAAGAAGGTTTCGTAGTATTGTAGAAACTGAACTAGAAGCTATAGATCAGATAGAAGAAGATTATTAATCTTTTTTTTATTGTACATTTTCTAGTCCACATAAATTACTTTTGTCTTTGTAAATAATTTTTCCTTTTTCTTTTAATTCTATGTAAATAGAAGAATTAATACTTTCTAATATTTCTTTGTTCATTTTTCCGTGTTTTGGTGCTTTTAGATTATTAGTATTTTTTTCTTTTGCTTCTACTTTTAAAGTGTATTTTCCTTTTTTTAAAGTTATATATATTTTTCCTTTTTTGTGTTTTAACTCTTTTATTTTAGTATTATTATAAGTAGCAAATCGGTATTCTTTATGATTTATAATTAATACACAAATTAAACCTTTAAATTTTAAGCAAAGATAAGGAATGGTTGCGATGGCTAAGAAGAATGAAGTTGTTTTGTTTTGAAATTGATTTCCTTCTAACCAAATGTAATTTTGAGGAAAAGAAGTTCCCCAATCTTTTTCTATATATCCATTATTATTTTGAAAATTTAAAGTTTCGTCTTGAATTGATATTTCTCCATTCGTAAGTGTTTGCATACTTAAAATAGCATGGTTACATTCCATGTGTGGTATATAAGAAAAAGGTCCCATAATATTTGGATTAACAATAGAAGTCATGATATTTTCTTTTTCTTTTAAAAATATAGTTCCATTTATTTTGATATTTTCTTCGTTTATATTTATTTCTATTTTTTCTTTACTAAATATACTATGGCCAACTTTTATTTGAAAGGGATTTTTTTTATATTCAAAAGTTTCTATAGGGTAGGTAATGTAATAAGATTTTTCTTTTGTTATAATTTGAATAAATGAAGTTTTTTGCATTTTTTCGATTTGAATTCCTGGTATAAAGGCAATGCCATTTTCTTGATTGGTTATTTTAAAATACCAACCTTCGAAATAATTTTTATTTTTATTTAAATATTTTTTTCCTTGAAAGGGAATAGGGTTTAAAATTTTTTTCATAATAAATCTTATTTTATTTTTTTTATTTTATGACTTAGTTCTATTTTTTTCATTTTGGCATATCTTTAAATGGGTGACTAATATGAACGAAATAGAAATGGCAATCCTTCGACATGAACAAAGAAAACGTGGCTCTGTTGTAGAACAAAAAGAAGAAAATAATAAAGCAAGTAAGATATTTAGTAAAATTTTAATTAGTATCATATTTCTTTTATGTAGTGTAATTTATATTAAACTTAGCCCAGATAATTTTGAATATTTTAAAAAAAATATTTTTGAAAGTAATTTAACGTTTACAAAAATTAATAATTGGTATCATGATATGTTTGGAAATATTTTACCTACAGTGAAAGATCCATCAACTACAGTGGCTAATAATAATCCTATCTTGGAAAGAGAAAAATATTTAGATGGTGAAAAGGTTTCTAGCACATCTTCTTCTCCTATTACAGCTCTTTCTAGTGGTATTCTTGTTTTTATGGGAGAAAAAGAAGGATATGGTAATACGATGATTATTCAAGGGGTAGATGGTGTGGATATTTGGTATGGTGGTGTTACAGACTCTAATTTAAAATTGTATGATTATATTGAAACAAACGCTATTGTGGGGAATGCAGCAGAAAATTTTTATTATTTAGTATTTAAAAGTGAGGATAGATTTTTAACTTATGAAGAGTATATGGAAAAAATTTCATCTTAATATTAGTACATATTTCTTTTTTTTATTTTCTTTTTTTTGTGGTTACTTTAAACAAACTATTTTAATATTTTTGATTGTTTTTCTTCATGAATGTGGTCATATTTTGATGATTTATTTTTGCAATTACAAATTTGTTAAAGTTGAATTTTTTCCTTTTGGGGGTATTACACATGTTGATAAACCTATAAATTCTTCAATCAATAAGGAAATATTAATAGCAACATCTGGTATTATGATTCAATTAATTTTAGGTTTTTTGGTTTTTTTTCTTCAAAAAAATCATATTTATTTTTTTGAAAATTATGAATTATTTCATACTTACAATATTACAATTTTGCTCTTTAATTGTCTTCCTATTATTCCTTTGGATGGAAGTATTGTTATGCATTCTTTTATAGAAAAGTTTTTCTCTTTTGAAACGTCTTTTCGGATTTATGAAATTATTTCTTGTTTCTTTCTTTTTTTCTTTCTTTTTATTAACTATATTTTTCATTTTAATAATTATTTTATTTGTATGGTATTGTTAACAGAGTTTTTTCTTTTGAAAAAAGAAGAAAAATATATTGTATATCGTTTTTATTTAGAAAGAACGTTAAGAGAATATCCTTATAAGAAAATAAAAAATGAAAAAAATAATTCTATTCGATCTTTAAAAAAGGAAACACTTCATTTTTTTTATGAAGATAATCGTTATTTACATGAGAAAGAATATTTACAAAAAAAATTACATAAAAACGCTTTGTTTACAGAAATGTGATTTTTTTCATTTGACTTTCAGGGGGGGGGTATGATAGGATAAAGAGGAAAGAAAATAAGTGTAAAAATATGTCACATTTATTACTATGCATTGTGAATAGAAAA
>CAOJCV010000068.1 GCA_948432605.1 uncultured Mycoplasmatota bacterium
ATATTCGCTTTCCCCATCGATTAATTCTTTAATCGCAAGATCTGTCGTATTACTTCTACGAACCAATTCTCTAGTATAACGATATGTAATATATTTTTTTGCAAGGTTATATTTTCCGATAGACATAAGTTTCATTTCAATAATGTCTTGGATATCTTCAACGAGCATTCTTTTTTTTCCAAGTCGCTCGATATATTTAATAATATTTTTAATTTGAGTACCAGACGCTTGATCATCCTCCTCTACTTCCAAATTAGCTTTTATAATAGCACTTTCAATTTTTTCAGGACAATAATCGACCATATGTCCATCTCTTTTAATGACTTTCATTTTACTTCCTACCTTTCTCTAATGTAATTCAAATATAACATAAAAACAAAAAAGTTAATGTTGCAATTGCAACAAATTAAAAAAAGTGATATGATTTCTATAAGAGGTGTAAAATGACAACAATTTTTAGCCAAATTAATGACAAAGAAAAACAAAAATTATTAAAATATTTAGAATCTAACACAGCAAAATTTAATTCTAATACATCGATTTCCTCATTCGTAAAAAGCAATAATGTAATCGGAATTATCATGGATGGGTATATCCAAATAGCAAAAACTGATTATAAGGGGAATCGTGTAATTATCGAAGAATTGGAAGAAAATGAAGTTTTTGGAACCATGATATCATCTCTAAAAAGTAATGAATATGAAATTATAACAAAAGAAGAAACAGAAATTATTTTTATTGATTATGACAGAATTATACATTGTGAACAAACAAACAAAGAATATTATCAACAATTTATAAGAAATTTACTTGCAATAATTATTAGTAAAATTCAAGAAAAAAATGAAAGAATTGAAATTCTAACACAAAAGACAATTCGAAATAAATTACTGGAATATTTTAATATTGTATCTAAAAAAAAGGGATCTAAATATATATATTTACCATTTAATTTTATTGATTTAGCTGACTACTTAGCGGTAGATAGAAGTGCGATGTCTAGAGAATTAAAATATTTGAAGGAGGAAGGTTTTATAGAAATAAAAGGAAAAAAAATAACATTATTATATGATCGAGATAGTTCTATTTATATTTATTAAAATAAAAAATATGTTACAATGTTTAGCAATTTATACTAAATTTAGAGTAAACGAAAAATTTGGTATAAATTGATTGTAGCTAATTTCTAACGGAAGTTTATAAGGGGAAAGTAAAGTTTCTCTTTTTGTTTGATTTTCTAAAATATAGAAAATGATAATTAATAAAAGGATGAAATTAATTAAAAATTCAAATTTTAGGTAGAATTCCCCTTACCCCATGAGAGTAGATTTCTCTCGAAATATTAAAATATATAAAATTAAGTATTACACAGTCGATTAATATTGTAATTAAAGGAATAAGTGAATTTTGTAGAACCACATTTCTCACACTTAAACTCATGAAATTTTTTAGAAATGTTAGAAACAAAGTCATTGATTATTATTCTAGAAATGAGTAACCTACATAATTTAATATTAGATTTTTTATTTCTATTTGTAAGAAGACCATAATGTTTGATTTTAGTAAAGTTGTTAGGTAGTACATGAAGTAAAAATCTTCTAATAAATTCCTCAGCAGTAATAGTCATTTCTTTTATTTTAGAATCATCTTTGTAGTCTTTATATTCAAAGGTGACTAATCCGTCTTCGACAATTTTAATTCTCTCATTTGATATAGCAACTCTAAAAGAATATCTACCAACATATTCTATAACGTTCTCAGCTTTTCCTTTAGGAGGCTCAATATAAGTAATCCAAGTTTTCTTATAAAGTGGTTCGAGGAATTTATTGAAAAATTTTATGTCACAAATATCTTCATTTAATTTTAAGTTTTCAAATTCGTGTTTTAGATAAGATAAGAATTTACCTCTAAACAAAGAACCTAAAACTTGAACTTTAAATAAATAATCTTTATCACAAGAAACCCATTGATTATTTTTAATACCACCACCAGTAACAATAGAATGAATATGAGGATGAAACTCCATAGTTTGACCCCACGTATGAAGAATAGAAGTAATTCCAACTTTAGCACCTAACCATTTAGGATCTTCACATAATTGTAAAACAGATTCACTAGTAGCCCTAAAAAGAATGTTATAACAAATTTTAGGATTAAAAAGAAATATTTCATTTAATTCATATGGAACAGTAGTAATGATGTGAAAATATTTAGAATCAAGTAAATAACTAGATTCTTTTTGAATCCATTTTTCACGAGCATAGTTTTGGCACATAGGACAGTGTCTATTACGACAAGAATTAAAACCAAAATATTCTTCACCACAACTATCACAAGTACAAATATGATAACCTAAATTTTTAGTACCACAAGTTCTAATAGCATTAAATACTTTCCATTGTGCCTTAGATAGATTATGTTTATTGATATAATCATCTCCATATTGTAGAAATATATCTTGGATAGTAAATTTATTTTGCATAATCAATGCCTTTAATATTATTGAAATCATTACTCATATGAATATAAATAGATGTAGAAGTTAAAGTTTTATGTCCCATCATTGATTTAAGAGTTAATAAGTCTCCACCATTCATTAAATAATAAGTAGCAAAAGAGTGTCTAAGAGAATGTTCTGTAATTTCTTTTGGAAGATTATATTCCCTTTTTAGATAAGTAAAATAATTTCCAACACTTCTTGCAAGAACATGAGGATTATTATTGTAACCAACAAATAAATATCCTGTTTTATGAGTATAGCTTTTCTTTTTGTAGTATAACCTTAAATAATTTATTACGATATCTGGAAGAATAGTAAACCTTTCCTTATTTCCTTTACCTAAAACTTTAAGTTTGTGTTCTTTTGAATTAATATCTTCTATTCTCAAAGTGGCTACTTCACAAATTCTAAGGCCACAACAAAAAGATAAAAGTAACCAGCATTTGTGTTCTAAATTTTCTTCATTATTTACCATAATAAGAAATTGTTCTTTAGAAATAATAGTTGGATATCTTTTTCTTACTTTTGAAGTAGGAAGTAATACTTTAGATATATTTCTATCAAAACAGACTAGATAAAAATATCTTATAGCATGTAAATTAATATTATAACTAGAAGCGCTTAAGTTTTTATCTAAGAATTCCTTTTTGAAATATTTAGTTAAATCATCTATAGTTAATTTTTTAATTATAGTTTTTTCATCATATCTATTTAAAAATCTAATGATAGCGAATCTATAATTTCTTATAGTAACATCACTTCTACCTCCCATCTTTAAAGTTTCTTCACATTTTTTCAACCAAATCTTTTTATTTTTTTCATTGTTCATAAAAAAATCTCCCTTCATTTTACTAAAGAGAAGAAATATATCTTTCAATTTTACAAATTTTATGTATAATAATAAATGTGTTAGATTTATTTAATCTCTTTAGTCGGAAATTATAATAATCTAACACTTTTTATTTTGCAATAATTTTTTCATAAAACTAAAGACTTTTCGTTAGGAATTTGGTACAATAAAAAAAGAATGGGAAGAGAACTTTAAATTAAGTCATGATCCTAGAATTACGAGGGTTGGAAAAATTTTAAGAAAGACTTCTTTAGATGAGTTGCCACAACTTTTCAATATTTTAAAAGGGGATATGTCTATCGTTGGTCCTAGACCTGTAATAGACTTAGAAATTGAAAAGTATGGGATGAATAAAAAACGATTTTTAAGTGTTTTACCGGGTTTG
>CAOJCV010000069.1 GCA_948432605.1 uncultured Mycoplasmatota bacterium
CTAATTCATTATCTGGTTCTAACAGCCCATTTTCTATTAAATCTTTAATATCAAATACATTTTTGCCATTTTCTTCGGCATAAATTTCACTTTTTGATAAAAGTTCTTGATATTTAGATTCATATATTTTATTATTTACTGATTCATTTATTCCTAAATATATTGGAACTGCTATTAATAATAATACTGCAAGTATTACTATTACGACTATTAACTCTACTATTGTAAATCCTTTTTTCATAACCAAAACCTCTTTTTTTAATTCATTTTTTCTATTTATTATGTTTTTTCCTTTTATATTTCTTTCTTATTTTTTATTTTTCGCTTATTTATTCTCTTACTACTATTATGATTAAACTTTTTCCTATTCTATACAAAATTATAGGACATATCGTCCTAAAATGCAATTTTATCTTTTCTATTTTTCTTTTTTATCCTATCATACCACCCTAAAAGTCAATTTAAAAGGAGAGTGTTAGTATATTTTAGGATAAAAAAATAAGAGAACTTCTCTCATTATTTTTGATTTACTAGAACTTGCCCTTCTGCTAAATATACAACCCCATTTTTCTTTATAAGATCTTCGCTACTGATTTTAAATAAATTTGATACCATATCAACTGTATCTCCTTCTTTTGTTATATAATAGCTAAATCCACTTTTTGGAATTAATATTTCTTGATTTGGATAAATATAATCATCCATCGATAACCCATTTAGTCCTGCAAGTAATTCAGGATTTATATTATATCGTCTTGCAATTCCATATAAAGAATCTCCTTTTTCTATTGTATAATAATTAAAATAATTTTGATTGTTTTTTGGTACAATCACATTATCCTTTCGTTCTTCTAAATTTTCTTGTTTTTCAAACATTTTAATCACATCCTATTATAAGGTATGTATTTTTTTAAAATTGGGTACTTGTAACGTTTTAAAAAATGTAGATAACATGATTGGAATTAAAATTCCATTCAAAATAGTTCATTATTTTTATACATCCATATTTATCTGTATATTTCATTAATGTATCTTTATCAAGATAGAACACTCCGTCACTTACTTGTAATACTAATTTACTTACATTTTCTTTACTTAATAAAATAGATGCATTATTCATTTTTGCATATAATCCATTATTTATTTCATAAGTAATTGGATATAATCCACTAAATGTATTATCTTGATTCATCAATTTTGTAAGAGAAACTTCTTTCCACTCTCCATCAAAAGTTAGTCCAATTTTAGACTCGCTTCCTACTTTTTTTTGTTCTTTTGATTCTGGTGTAAGGCTCCATTCTATTTTTTCGTGTTTGTCTACCAAATAAATACTATCTTCATGTACTCCAAGTATTATACTATCAAAATAAATTGGATTTTTTAAATTCCATGTTTCTTGTTTTCCAGTTTTACGATTTATTAATGTAACTTTTTCAAAATAATGATCCCTATTATAATCTGGAATAAATAAATAATCTTTAACTTGTGTTACAAGTTTTGGATCATATATATCTTTTGTAAATAGATTTATTTCTTCTTGTTTAGAATCTGAAATGTGAATAAATCCACGATAATTCCAAATATAATAGTCCTGATATAGTAAGTTGTAAATTTTAATTTGTTTATAAGTATCTTCCTCTGTAGTTGGAATTTTTTCAAAAACTTCTCCTAATTTTTGTTTCATTTCGCTACTTACTAAATGGTAACTAACTTGTTCATTTTCTTTTCTACACAATGGAGTAAATCTTAATTTGTTACTATATAATTTTACACAAGTTTCTTCTGTAGTTTCTAATTCTTCTATTTTATAAATTAATTTTTTTGAAATAAAATTTGAATTAGGTAAAATAGTATGATATTCTTTCTCGCCTTTTTTTATTATAAATGAGTAATAATCTTTTTCTTTATTGAATGCTTCCGTTATATGATAATTATCAAGTTCATATTCGATGGTGTAGTCCTTTTTGCGAAATATAAACCAACAACTGATAAAAACTAATCCTAATATAGTTAATAAAAAAATTAATCTTCTTCGACGTTTTAAAGCACTAATCTTCTTCTTTTCCATACTTCTTCTTCTCTTCCATCATAAATTGAGTGATTTTGGTTTCAATTTCAATTAATGATTTTTTTGATAAGTTTGAAATTACTATTTTTTCTTTTACTGTATCTATCACAATTTTGCCCCACATTAACCCTTGATACACTTGCATGTCATTATATAAATCTGGAGTAATACTTGATAAGGCGTAGCCGTATAATACTCTTTTTTGCCCGATTAAAAGTCTTTTATCAGTTATAGCTACTACTGCAGTTTGAAAAAAATCAAAAGGACTTTCATTTTTTTGACCAACAAAAGCATAATTTATTTTTTCATCAGGATTTATATGTTGTTCGACAATACGAGAATTTTGAAATAATCTCCATGCAACAGTAGAAGAAAATTTATTCTTAAATTTTTTTACAAGATCATAACACGTCATTTAAAACACTTCCTTGTTTTTATTTTATCAAATCATTTTTATAAAGTCTAGCTAGTAAAATTTGGATTTTAGACTCTTTTTTTAATTTTTTTATAAAAAAACTTAGAAAAATTATTTCTAAATTTTTGGATTAGCAAATTTCAATAGTTAATTAGTATAATATTATTTTTTTTATATCAATAGCTCCATTTATGCATGTCTCGCTACTACCTGATTGAAGCCAGGCTCCTTCTACATATAAAGAAAAGTAATAAGCACCTGTAAGATTACTAATGTCTAATTTTTTGACACCTGACTCCCAATCAGAGTCTTGATTATAATTATCTAAATACGGATTTAAATAAAAATGTGGTAAATTTATTTCAACTCTCTTCATAGAATCTGCGTAGTTAAATCCTGTTCCTGACCAAGCCCATCTAAGAATCTCTTCTTCTTCATTGTAGTCATTGGTACTATATATACTGTAATCCGATTGTTTTCTAAATCCTCCCCAATATCTTGCACTGTGATAAGCTGAATAATGTATTTCAGCAGTTTTATATTTTGAGATATCTAATGGAGGTTCTATGCGTGCTATAATTTTACTATCTGCACAGCCACCACCTGTATCTATTCGATAACCGTTTATTGTTTTTACAATAAAACTGTCTCGATCATTTTTGATATAAGAATCTGATATTTTTTCAAATCGATATCCTATATCATTTTCTCCATCTATTAATGTAAAACTACAGGGATCATTGGTACATTTTCTAGAAGCACCGTCAACCTTAGTTGGACAAGAAATATTTTCATCATAGCTACTCACATAATAGATGTCTGCTTTTTGAATGCCTTCTCCACATGTTACTGAGCAACTTTTCCATGGTCCATATCCTGATATTTTTTTCTCACTACAACAATCTTCTATTATATCACATTTTGTACTTTCTGTTTTTTTGTCACATACGTAGTTCATAAAATACTGATCATAGTTTTCTTGATTCGAATTATAATATGCTTTCCCACATGCTGGACAACTACTACTTGTGTTGTTTGTTTCTTTAAATTCAGTTTTTTGACTACATATTTTATATATCGTATATATTTTACTT
>CAOJCV010000070.1 GCA_948432605.1 uncultured Mycoplasmatota bacterium
CTTTTGTCTCAAACAAAGCAAATGATTGATAAAAAAAGACGCTTATAATTAATAAAATACAACAAATTGAAAATAGTATTACACTTTTCTTTTTCTTATTTTTTTCTGTAAATTTTTCTAACTTCATAAAAAAACACCATAGCTTTCTATGGTAATTTTAACATAAAATACCCCCCCCCCTGTCAAGTTTAAAATGGAAGTTCAATTGTTAAATCGGTTACTGGATAAGTAACACATGGATGAATAAACTTTAACTCAATATCTTTTTTTCTTAAACCAGATATTTCAGTTCTTACTTCACCCTGAATAAGCTTACTTCGGCAAAATCCACATACTCCAACAGTACAATGAGTTGGAACATTAATTTTAGCTTTTTCCATACTTGTTAATAAAGTTTCATTTTCATAACATGGTATCTCAATAGTTTTTCCTTGAGTTTTAATAGTTAATGTATGTTCTACACGAAAGTGAGAACTATCTCTTAAAGCATAAATTTCATGTCTAATATATTTATTAGGAATATCAAGCTTTTTAAAAACTTCATTTAAAGACTCATACATTGCTGTAGGTCCACAAACAAAAATACTTTTAAAAGAAAGATCCATTTCTTTTAAAACAGATTCATCAATAAAACCATATTTATAACCTTCTACATTTTCTTCACTTAGAAAATAATCAAGTTTAAAATTATCAAATTTTAAAAGAAGTTCATCTAATTCCTCTTTAAAAAGAATATCATTTAAACATTTAGCACCATATAATAAAGCAATACTTTCAACCTTTTTCTTTACTAGCAAATCTTTAATAATAGAAATAATCGGCGTAATCCCACTTCCACCAGCTAAAAAAATTAAATTTTTAGAATCGCGAATAGAAGAATAATAAAAATTTCCAAATGGTCCTAAAATAGTAAATTCCATCCCTTCCAAAGCATGATCAAACATATAATTTGAAATAAGACCTTGGCTATCTTTTTGAATTGTAATTCTGTATTCATCATCACTAGGAATGGAACTTATAGAATATGGTCTTTTATAAATTCGTTCATCAATTTCCAATTGCAAAGTGATATAAGAGCCTGCACGAAAATTTGGTAATTTTCCATCTAATCGTTTTAAATAAAAAGATTTTGTTCTATCGTTTTCCAAAACAACTTTAGTTACAACAACTCTCATTTGTTTAGGATGAAGTTCACTTACCACCTCATTAATTTTATAATTTGTTTTAGGTAAATCAGTTGACCCATTCGCATATATTTCTTTTCTTGAAGTAAATAAATCTTTAAATTTTACAAGTGCTTTTTCACGTTTTTTTTCAATAATTATATCTTTCATTCTAACACTCCTTACTCACTTTTAAAGCAACTTCTTCTCCATTTAAATAAGTTGCAGAATATCCAGATAAACGGCTTCCAAATCCTCCACAAAAGTGAAGTCCTTTAATAAAAGATTCTTCTTCATAAGCAGCATATCTTGATAAAAAGTTATCATATCCTTTTGCCTGAAATCCAAACATCACACCATCAGGATGTCCAGTATATCTAGCATAGGTTACAGGAGTCGCAACTTCAATTTCTTCAATAAACTCTTTTATTTGAATACCTGTAGCTTCTTCAAAATATGAAATAAATTTTTCACCAATATGTTCTTTAAATTCAAAATAATTTTCTGAAGTTACATTTTTATCCATTTCATCACCAT
Organism: uncultured Mycoplasmatota bacterium; assembly: GCA_948432605.1. Taxonomy (GTDB): domain Bacteria; phylum Bacillota_I; class Bacilli_A; order RF39; family UBA660; genus Ventrenecus. The sequence continues at coordinate 1,701 of CAOJCV010000070.1, forward strand.
AAAACATTCCAGTCAATTTAAGGATTGTAGTACCTTCAGGAGACGCGATTTTTACTCCATTATTGATTACGGTCGCGATCAAATTACCATTTAAAATATGATCCATATTTTTCATTTCTTTTTCACTATCAAAAGAATTATAAATATAATAAGAATAATGAGTTAATCCAAGTTCTGAAGAAGTCTTATTAAGACCTAAGTAAACAGAGATCGCTTTTTGTCCTAAAGTTCTTTTATTATTTAATTTTAAAGCTTCTTTTGGAATACTTTCTTTTTTTATCATATTACCATATACAGTAATAGGACTTAAATTTGCAATAACATGAGAGGAAGAATAAATAGTATCTCCTACTTGAACACCAGTTACTTGATTATTTTCAACAAAAATTTCATTTACTTTATGAAAATATTTAATAGTTCCTCCATTTGATCGAAATTCATTTTCTAAAATTAAAGATAATTCATGACTTGTTAAAAAAGGAATACTAGGTTTATATTTAATATAAGAATCAATCATCATACTATAATGTAAAAAACTTAAATCTGTAATAGGACTTCCTACAGTAATCCAATAAGTAGATAAAATTTGAATAGCTTTACGGGGCATTTGAATTGCTTCTAATACTGTTTTTACAGAACAAGGTGCAACTTGAACAAAATTTGGATATTTTTGATAAAAATCATTCAAGTCAAATGATTCTTTTTGTTCTCCTAAATAAAGAAAAGCATCTTTTATATCTTCACATAAACCAAAAAAAGTTACCATAGCATCTTGACTTCCAGGAACATACTCTTCCATTTTTTGAATAAAATTATCTATTCCAGTTGGCATAGTATATTCTTCTTTAGAATCTTTAAAAATAACATGAAAAGATTCATCAAGTTCTTTCATATTTACTTTAGAAGAAATTCCAAGTCGTTCAAACAATTGAAAAATTTCACCTTTATTTGTAACGTTACCATAACCATATAATTCATGTAAACTTGCTTCAAACTCAAATACTCCACGCTTAAAAGAAGTTGCTACTCCTCCAGGAACTTTACCACTTTCTAAAACTAATACTTTTTTACCTTGTTTTTGAAGAGTCAAGGCAGAAACTAACCCAGCATTCCCTGCCCCAATTACAATACAATCATAATTCATTTTTACTACCCCTTTTCTATTATTAAGTATATCAAAAAAAAATAGAAAGGAAAAGAAAAAACAGGATTGCCTGTATTAAAATAATTTACTGCGAATTTTCATAAATATTTCTAAATGTAAATATTCATCTTCCAAAATTCTTTTTAAAATCTCTTGTATATAAGAATCCTCAATAACCCGTAAAAGCATTTGATAATTTCGAATATTATTTTTTTCAGATTCAATATTAACATCCATCATAGTTGGTAAATCTGTATCATAATAAATAAAGTCAGAATTCCAATAAATATTTTTACAATAACTACTATCAGCAAAAATAGGACTTTTACCAAGTTTTTGTATCAATTTCCCTAAAATACTTAAATGATGCATTTCTACTTCAGCAATTTTTT
>CAOJCV010000071.1 GCA_948432605.1 uncultured Mycoplasmatota bacterium
AAATCCTCCCCTCCTGCTGTTCAATGTCAGTCGGTCATTTTTTGCGGACAGTTCATTCATTTCTACAATATTCATTTAATTTATAAGTATAAATTTTAATTTTATCAATATCATCTTTTTCATAGTAAGCTTTTGCTTTATCTAATCTACAAACCACTTCCGATAATTCCATTAATAGTTTTGAGATTTCTTTTTTCTTTTCTCTAAACCATGCCGAATTTCTCTCATATTGTAAAATTATGCGATAGGATAACCTTAATAACAAAAGTGAATAATCTGATTCATAATTATTTTCTTTGGATAAATAAAATTCTTTAAGTGCTCTTAATGCTTCCACCAAATTAGTTACATCGTCAAACACCTCATCACGAAATGAATATCCATTCTTTAATATAAAATATTTTCTAAGTACTAATATACTTTCCTCAACTCCACTATCATTAAGTACATATTCTATATCATCCCAAAATTCGCAAATTTCAAAAATAATTTTAATACTTGAAAATAATTTTTCAAAATCCAATCCTATACTTTTATATTTTTCCTTTTTTAATTCGACTTCCAAATTTGCATAATATGTTCTTATGCTTAATAATTTATTGATTTCATCCTCAAGCCCCATAAACCTTGATTTTTTATCGATTTTTTTGAGTACTTCATAAAATTCATTTACATCTTCAACCGGTAAGGTGCTCCAATTATTTTCAACAGTCGTTACATCAAACAAAATAGATAATATTTTGACAAACTCTCTAGCGTTATCTACTATTGTTCTCCTTACAACTAAATTACTTTCGCTTACACATAATATTTTTCCTTTATCTGACAAGCCCGTTTCTATAAGACAGGATATAAATTGTTTTGAAAAATCTAAAAATTCTTTCGTATTAGCTTTAAATGGACTGGATTGCTTAGATAAAAGTTCAAAAATTTTACCTATAAAATTTTCTTGCGAAATATTATCATACCCCTGCTTTTTAATAATGTGTAATATCGTATTTAAATCATCATAAGTTTCGGCAAATTCTATGTACATATCAATGTTGGAGATTATATGTTTATTATTACGCAATTCAGAAAGATATCTCTCTTTCATAGTCTTAACTTTTTCAAAATCAATTACATCTATTTTATATATAAGACAATTTAATATAGCTTCTTTCTTCTCATTATGAATAAGAAAACCATAGTGCAAGTCAAAAACATTATCAATAATATAACCTTGATATTTTTGACCAAATCCAAAAATATCTTCGCTCATTTTAATATCATTAAAAATTTCTGGCATGAAATTTTTTACAAACTGCACCTCAACAATTGCCTCTAACCAGTCTTCATTTAAGAACTCCTCACTACTATTTTCTATACCATTATTAAGTGTAATAATATCCCTTTTTATCCCTTTTAAATAGTTCTTTAATTTTCTAGAAATAGTTATATCTTTCTTAATTCTGAATATTACACTTTCAATGTCTTTAATTTTGGCTTGAATTCTTTTAATTTCATCATCTTTTTTGTTTCCGTTGCTATTTTTTTCTTTTGATAGTTCTTTCTCAAGTTTTTCTAAAAAGTTAGTGGGAAATCTATACACCATTTCCCTAAATTGTTCCATGCTTCTATCTTTCAAAAGAACCATGTTCATTTCTTGGATAAATTTATAATCAAAAATGTCTGCAATAAGATAATTTACAATTTCCAGATATTCCACATCACACAAATCCAGTGTATAACTGACATATTTTTCGATATAATTTGTATTATACTTTTCAACAAGAAACTTACTTTTATCAACAAGAAACATCGTTTTACAATTACGAAGCTCCATACTTTCTCTTATTACTTTAAACATTTTTGCTTGATATTCACTATCACATCTATCTAAATCATCTATAATTAGATAAATCGGCTTATTTAAATCAGCTAATTTACAATTTAAATATTCTCTATCATCAATTTTTTTTCCTCTTGTTAAAACACTTGAAATCTTTTTTAACGGTTTTAACGCCGTATCCTCCACTAAATCTGAAAACGCCAAAAAATACTTTTCTATGGAATCTTTATTTTCAATAAAAATATTATTTTTCTTTAACACTTCCAAAATCTCTATAGAAATATCTGACATTATTTCTGAAACAGTTTTCTCACTCCCTGCATAAACCCATATAAAGCTATTCGTGTCCAACTTTTTTTCTAATGCCTGAATAAAACTACTTTTTCCAGCTCCCCATTCTCCAGAAACCATAACTGCATATGGTTCATGTTCCTGTTGTTTTAATACTGTAATAAATTTTTCTAATTGTTTTCTTCTGGTAGGATACAAATCAGGATTAGGATAATCGTTCTCTTTATTTACTTCTTTCTTGTCTTGTTGTATATTTATAATTTTTTCAAACAACGAAATTAATATTTCTAAGCTAATAATTCCTAAAGTCCCTGTTACCCACTCTAATAAATCCAAATTTTGTGTGATTGACAACAAAAATAATTCCAAAAATACAACAGACTGAATATATTTACAATTCTGTATTATCGGCAATATTATCTTTTTATACATCAAGCACAATAAAAACGCATATGCAATTATGCCCGCTATAATCAATATAAACACTGTCGCATTAAAATAAATGTACTCTATTTTAGGCATTAATCCCATTAGATAAAGTATCTGACTAATACCGACTATAATTGTACTATAAATTATTTTATAGGTTAGTTTAATTATATGGTATCTTAAATTATCATTTTTCACTTTAAAAGTAATAAGTCCACCTATAATAATTACAATACTGGTTACACAAAATGTTAAAAGCACCTCTGTGCGGTAAAAATAATATTTTTCAATAATATTTTCAATGATATCCATCTTCTTATCTTCCTTTCGATGTTTTCGTTTCTATCTTCAACTCTACATATTTCTCTCTGCTACAATTCTTGCGTCTAAACTTAAAATTTATTATATCAAACATCTTCTCGTAATAAAAGGTCAACTACTTGTTTTCTGCTCCTGCGTTTACTCTCGTTTGACTTCTCCCTCTGTATCCTCTTGGCACAAGCAGGACAATACTTCGATATGCCAGAGCCAGGGACATATTCAACACCGCACACCGTACAGTGTTTGGCGGGCAACGCTGTCCACCGTTTTGTAGGTGTGATATGTAATTCACCGACAAAGCCGATGAATTTATAGTAAATCT
>CAOJCV010000072.1 GCA_948432605.1 uncultured Mycoplasmatota bacterium
GTACTATTTCTTATAATGAAAATATAGGAGCAATAGATAATCAAAATGGTGGAGGGATATATTTAGAAAATGGAACTTTTATTATGAATGGAGGTACTGTTTCTTATAATCAAACAAAAAGAATAGGTGGCGGAGTAAATGTGTATGCTGATAGTAATATTGACACTTTAATGATAATGAATGGTGGAGAAATAAGTAACAACATTGTTACAGGAGAAGCAGATTTAAAATTTGGTGGTGGAATAGCTGCTTCACGTCATAGTATACAGACAGTAGCTAAAGTATCAGTAAATATAAAAGGTGGAATTATAGAAAACAATACTGCTCCAGAAGGGTCAAATATTTATGCTATCAATGGAGCTCAAATTATAGATGAACGATGAAATTATATCAAATGAACCTATTAATAAGAAAGATTATAGATCAAAGATAAAAATCAGAAAAATTATAAGCTTAATTTTTTTCTGATTCCTTTGGTCTATTTTTTTTTATCAATTCATACATTATGTTAGAAAGGGTGATTTTAGTTTTGAAAAGTGTAATACCTTTTACAAAGGAACTCGATTTTTCAACCAAAGTAAGTGAAATAACAAGCATCTCTTTAGAAAGAGAATTTGAAATGAAAGAAGCTTCTATTGATGGAAATTTATTTGTAACAGGAGAATATAAAAGTCATGAAGTGAGTGCAAATGTAATTCCATTCTCATTCAAAATACCTTTTACAATCGAAATACCTGACAATTTAGATAGTGAAAGCGTGACTTTAGAAATTAGTGATTTTGCATACGATAACAAAGAAGAAAATAAAATAGTTGTTAATATTGAATTAGAACTTAGTGGTGAAATAAAAGAAGTCCAAGAAGAAACAGAAGAAGAGCAAGAACCAGTTGTAGAATTAGATAGCGATGAAATAATTAGAATGATGGAAGAAGAAAGAGATTCAAAAGACATCGAAGATTGTGAAGAAGATAATTCTGATATAGAAGAATTTGTAGAAGAAGAAAAAGAAGAAAATATTTTAGAGGATATACCAGTGCAACAAGAAGAAAAAGAAACTGAAATAATAGAAGAAAAAAATGATATAAAAGAAGAAAGAGTGGAAGGAGAAGAAATGATATTAGAAAATATTTCACAAGAAAATGAATATGCAACATATCATATTCATATTGTAAAAAATGGTGAAACTGTAGAAACAATATGTACAATGTATAATTCAAATTTAAGCATTCTATCGGAATACAACGATTTATCAAATGTTCAAGAGGGAGAAAAAATAATCATTCCAGACAATGATGAATCTTAGAAGCGTAGATGTCATTAAAGATGTTTATAAACCAACAAAAGTAACAATTAAAGGAAATGTTCAAATATTAGAATCTACAAGTGGCAACATTGTTTTAAAAGAAAAAAAAGAAAAAAATATAAGAGAATTATACGATTATTTAACAAGTCGCAACTTTCTCTTTTTTCCTCCTTTATTAGACGATTCAAGAGATGGGATTAATGTTTATACTTATGTACCAGATTCTAACATTCCTAAAGAGCAAAAAGCGATGGACTTTATAAAAATAGTTGGTCTTCTTCATCAAAAAACAACTTATTATAAAGACGTTTCTTCAGATGAATACAAAAAAATATATGAAACAGTTTTATCTCAAATAGATTATTTAAATTATTTTTACGAAGACTTATACAAAAAATATTTTGAACAAATATATCCTAGTCCAAGTGAATATTTATTATTAACAAATATTTCAAAAATATTAGCTTCTTTAAATTTTTCTAGAAACGAATTAGAAATATGGTTTGAAAGTGTAAGTAAATTAAATCGATACCGAGTATGTCAAATACATAATAATTTGTGTTTAGAACATTACCATAAAAGTGAAAAAGAATGTTTACTTAGTTGGGAGCAATCGCGAAAAGATAGTCCAGTAATAGACTTAATTCAATTTTATAAATGTGTGTATTTTGATTTAAATTTTGAAGTAATACTTCAAGAATATTTTAAAGTATGCTCTTGGAGCGAGGAAGAAAAGAAATTATTTTTTATTGTAATCTCAATTCCTCCTAAATTTGAAGAAAAAGGCACTTCATTTCAACTTGTAAAAAATATTCGTGAAGTTTTAGATTATGTATATAAAACAGAACATTTAGTAAGGCCATACTATGCGATAGAGAAAAAATAGAAGAAGTGAAATTTCAATTAACAAAATAAAAATATTAAATCGAAATGGAAGAATCAAAGTAATAATAACCTGATAAAAAATTAAAACACTAAGAATTAAAATAGCCAAAATAGTAAAAAATCCACCACCTCTAGGTCGGTTACAATTACAGTTTCTCATAAAACAATCACCTACTATAATATATGTAAATTTTATAATTAGTTTACTTGACAATTAAGTAGGAAGCTTTTATAATATTATGTAGGGTAGAGGTGCATATATTATGAAAAAGAAAAATGGGTTTACATTGATTGAGTTATTAGCTGTTATTGTTATTTTGGCTATTATAATGTTAGTTGCAGGTACAAATGTTTTCGATATTTTAGGAGATGCTGAAAAAAGTTCTTTTAGAAATGAATTTTTAGCACTTTTAGATGCAGCTCAAACAAGAGCATCTATTGATATGCTAGACGGTGTAATAAATGGTAGCAACCGTACAAAATGTTATACAGCTACCGATCTAAAATTTGATACTAAAGGAAAAAATTATACTTATTGTGCAGAAGTAAAATATGAAATAGATGGAACATTAACCGTTACAGGATGGATGAGTAGCAACAAATATAAAATTGTTGCAAAAAATAATACATTAACAAGAGAGAATGTTCTACCAACTAGTGGAGAACAAGTAAATACAAATTGCACAGGAACAGATGAATCTCCATAAAAATGGATAATTGTCAAATAGTGTGTGTAGATACAAAAAAGTGATAATTATTGAAATA
>CAOJCV010000073.1 GCA_948432605.1 uncultured Mycoplasmatota bacterium
TTGCTAATTTCATTTCTCTTTGAAATATATTTTTAAAGCTTAGGTTCTCACGCATATTTCTCTCACCCTACTCTAATAAGAGAATATCACAAAAATAGCAAAAATTAAAGAGGTAAAAATTCTGTCATTTTAAAACTAACATTTCTTGTAAAAGGATATTGATAATCTCCATCATCTGTAATGTAAGGGGCCACAATAGCCATACTATAAGTTGGATTTTCGCGTGGATAATAAAAAATAACTGTTGTATTAATTACTTCTTTATCAACTAATCCATCATGATCAGAATCATAAAATGTTTCACTTGTTCCTGTTTTTCCAACTGCATTTAATTGTGATTTTACATAACTTGTTGCAGTACCACCATGAAAAACCTGATATAATCCTTCAATAATTCGATCATAATATGTGCTATCTAACTCCACTTGATTCAAAAACGTATTATACTTTTCTTTCTTTAAACGAAGAGCATATCGATTCCCATAATTAGCAATAGTATTTATATATTGAAGTAAACTAATAGGCGTATAAGTATCATATTGACCTATTGCAAAATTCAAAAGCAAATCTCCAGCAATTTTACTGCCTTTCATTCCAACTTGTTCATTTGGATAATCAATTTCCGTTTTAGCTCCTAAACCATAAGAAGCAAAAACATCACGATATCTATTAAAATCATTTTCAGTAACATTAAATTTCATATTATAAATATAACTTTGCCCAGTAGATTGAATGGCAGTTAAAAATTGGAAATAATTAGAAGAAGTACGAAGAGCCGTAATATCATCAACATAGCCAAGTTTCATATAAGAACATTTTTGAGGCTCACTCCATAATTTCACACAACTATCATAAATTCTTTTTCCAACTTGTATTCCTCCACTCATATAACCAACAGTATTACTAGCGCCCTTCACAACACTTCCCATTGCAAAACTACTAGAAAAAGCAGTAATTGTAATATCTTCAAATTGATCTTGATTATTTTTTAAACCAGAAATAGCTAAAATACCACCCGTTTTAGGATCTCCTATCATAGCATAAGCCTCATGAAAATATTTAGCTGTTTCGCTTTTTTTAGCATTTAACATTTCGCTTTTCATAACACTTTCAAGTTCTAACTGAAAAGAAATATCTAAATTTAATACTAAATCACTTCCTGGTTTGGCTTCCTCTAATAAAGTTAAAGAATTATCTGAATTCACATAATATTTAGCTTTCTCTCCCTTTAAAATACTTTCATATTCTTTTTCTAAACCAGAGGTTCCAACAATATCAGCAAGTTTATAATTTTTTTTCAAATATAATTCCAAATCCTCTCTAGGAATACTCCCTACACTCCCAAATATACTTCTTAAAACACTCTCATATGGATAAGTTCTTTCTGTAGTAATTTTAAGACTTATAGAAGGAATATTTAAATTTAAAACTTCATTTAAAAATTCCTCTGAAACTTTAGAAAATAAATATTTATCCTCATAAATATAACCCTTTTGCATTTTAGAAAAAATATCAATAACTTTCTGCTCTTCTAAAGAATAAGTAATATCTACTTCCGTAATTCTGTCCCATTTTAATTTTTTTATATCATCATTGTTAAGTTTTCTTTCATCCCACAAATTCCATTCTTCTTTGGTTATTAAATCATTTCCATTATTATTTTTTGCCAAATAATAATTTTTTAAATCAGTAGTAGTAATAAAAGGTTTTTCTACAAACAAAGATAATTTTTGAGCAACTTCTAATTCTTCTTCTAAAGAAATTTTGTTAGGTCTATGATAAACAATATTTAAAACATTTTTATTATCCACTAAAACAACACCATTTCGATCTAGAATTTTTCCACGAGGAGCAGATTCTCCTAAAACAATACGTTCCATTTTTTCTTCTAATAATTTTGCATAATAATCATGATTTGTATGATTTAAAAAAAATAAGTTACCAATAAAAATGCAAAATATAATATATAGCAAATATTTCCATTTCATAAAATCACCATACTTTTAGTATTAAAAAAAGAAAAGATTTCATACTCTTAAATAGGTGAGAAAATGTATAATTTAATAAAAAGATATATGAATAATTTAAACAAAGATCAAGTAAATCAATTTGCCATTAAAAATAATGTAAATTTATCTGAACAAGAATTAGAATTTACATATGTTTTTGTAAAAAAAAACTGGGAAATGATTTTACGTAATCCAACTTTACTAAAATTAGAAAGATATAGAAATCAATTTTCTGAAGAAAATTATAAAAAAATAGAACAACTAATTATGTTCTATTACCATAAATACGGTCATCTTTTATAAAATCGTTATTCACTTCCATTTGGAAGTTTTTTATTATTTCTATTTTTTTACCAAGAAACACCTTCCCATGAGGAATAGGTTGGCTTATTAGCTGGACAGTTACGAAACATATCTCGAATTTCTGAATTATCTTTCTTTATAAATTTATCTCCATATATAATTGATGTAAGCTGAGAATTATCCATAAACATACAACTCATATCCATTACATTTCTTGTATCAAAATTACTTACATCTAGACTGGTTAAACTACTCATGTCAGCAAACATATATGACATATTTATTACTTTTGAGGTGTCAAAACTGCTTACATCTAGACTGGTTAAACTACTCAGCCCTGAAAACATATAACTCATATCCGTTACATTTCTTGTATCAAAGTGACTTACATCTAAACTGGTTAAACTACTCATGTCAGCAAACATATATGCCATATTTATTACTTTTGAGGTGTCAAAACTGCTTACATCTAGACTGGTTAAACTACTCATCCATCTAAACATTGCACTCATATTCGTTACATTTCTT
>CAOJCV010000074.1 GCA_948432605.1 uncultured Mycoplasmatota bacterium
ATGAAAATGTAGAAAAACCTATTTCTGCAAAGAGTTTTATCAGTTATTTAAAACAGTCTGAAAAGGAATACAACATACAATACTCTACAAATATTCTTTCAGAAACGGGTAAAAAGTCAAGAGGTTTTAGAGGAATTTATATAAAAATAAAAATGTAGCAAAAAAAAGCGTATATGCGTATCAATGCTGTAAAATCAACATTTTTAAAGCATAAAAAGCGTATAACAAAACGTATCTGCACACGTATTTGATACACATATCAACAGTAATGCGTATTTTTGAAAAAGCTGATAAAATCAATGTTTTTTAACAACAAAATGAAAAAGAATACGCATATACGCATCATTTTAGAGTTTATTCTTTTATACAGTTTCATATAAAAAGTTAACTAGCAAAGCAAAAAGAAGCTCTCGGCGATTGAGAGCGAAATACACCCATTGCACAAACCTTCAGTTTATACATTTAGACTATTTCGCAACTGCGTTGAGCTTTTTGTCACTAATATTAGCATAGTACAAAAGAGATAGTTTGTCAATTATTTTTGAAAAAGGAGGAAAGAGTATCGCAAGAAATTCATTTATACAATTATCGAAATTAAGCAATGTAAAGGGTAGAATAAATTATATTACAAATCCCGAAAGACAAGAAAATTTATATGCAACTTATGAGACCGTACAAAGAAGTTTTTGGAAAGTTCTTGCTACAGAAAATCAACAGGAGTTTCAAAAAAGCGGTTCTGCTGGAAAATGTATTGAAGCAAGAGAGTTAATAATCGCCTTACCAGAAAGTTTTATAAAATATCAGCCTGAAAAATTATTGAAAATATTTACAGAGAAATTCAAACAAAAATATGGTGTAGAATGTATATCCGCACTCCATCACAATAAAAAGAAAACGAATTATCATATTCATTTGATTTTTAGCGAAAGAGAATTGCTTGAAAAAGAAGAATTCAAAACTGCATCAAGAAATCTGTTTTATAATGAATATGGAAAAAGAGTAAGAACAAAAAAAGAAATTCAAGACGAGTTCGGAAAAATACGAAAGGGCTGCACCATCGTTCCTAAAGGGGAGATATATGAAAGACACTCTTTTGGAAATAAAAAAGTGTGTTTTAAAGATATAGAATTTTTGTCAGAGATAAAGAAATACTACACAAATATGATAAATTACTATGTTAAAAATCCTAATGAAAAATTAACTGTATTTGATAGAGATAGTGTTTATATCGCAACCAAAAAAATCGGCAAAAACAATCCCAAAGCTGAACAAATAAAAAAAGATAATGCCGTTAGGCAAGAGTGGAATAAAATCGCTGATGTAGCTCTTGTGGCTGGTATTAGCGATAAAAAGATAAAGGTAATAAAAAAGAATGAAATAACTGAAAAAATACAACACTCTACGCAAATGGAAGGATGGAAACCTGAATTGTTTTATCAGATTATGATAAATGCAAATGCTATCTTAAACGATGTTGTTAAAAAACATAAAATGCAATTAAAACCTACCTTAAATGTTGATATTGAACAATTTAAGAAAATGGAAGCTTTAAATTTAAAATTACATAGACAAGTGGAAGAAATACAAAAGTTAGAAAATGTAGAATTACCAAAATTAGAAAAAGAGCTAAGAAATATAAAGGGCTTTTTTAAGGGAAAACAAAAAAGATTACTTCAGCAGGAAATAGAAAATTGTAAAAAGAATATTGATGTTGGTAAAGAAAATTTACAAAAGATAGTTCAAGAACAAGGTTATAAAGATGTAGAAATATTCTTAAAAGTGTATTCTGAAAGCAAAAAGATTGTAGAACAATGGAAAAAAGAAAAAAATACTGAAAAAGAAAGTATTATAAAAAAATTGAGAAAATTAGAACAAAAAACAAATTTGTATCAACAAACTATAGAACAACATAAAGATATAGAGAGATAGTCAGATAAAAAAGAACTCTTTATTTTAAGTAATGAAGGCTTATTATATTGATTGATAATATTATATTATGTTTTGATGAAAAATGTTGCTTTTATTTCTAATTTAGTGTATAACAATATTTATAAAGATAAAGGGGTGTCTACATGACATTAATGCCTACAAAAAAAATAGATGATTTTAAAAATCAGGCTATAGATAATACAATAGATCATTTAAAATTAATTTCTAATGATTCTAATCGTTTGATTAATGCAAAAAACGTGAAGCCATTTTTAAAATGGGCAGGTGGAAAAAATCAACTTTTAAAAGAAATTAGAAATTATTATCCATTTATGAATAAAAACATAACAAAGTATGCAGAACCTTTTGTAGGTGGTGGAGCAGTACTTTTTGATATACTTTTAAAATATGATTTAGAAGAATTTTATATTAGTGATATTAATAAAGAATTGATAGATACTTATCAAGTCATACGCGATAATCCGAATAAACTAGTAAAAATTCTTTCTAATATGCAAATGGAATTTACTTCTCTTACTATAGATGATAGAAAAGATTATTATTTACAGAAAAGAGAAAGATTTAATTTTTTGAAAATGAATAATAATGAGGTAATAGAAAAAGCAGCATTAATGATTTTTTTAAACAGAACTTGTTTTAATGGCTTGTTTAGGGTGAATAAAAAGGGATTATTCAATGTTCCAATGGGAGCATATAAAAATCCTCTAATATGTGATAAAGAAAATATTTATGCAGTATCAGAAAAATTAAAAAATGTAAATATTGTTTGTGGAGATTACAAGGAATCAGCAGATTTTATTGACAAATTTACTTTTGTTTATAT
>CAOJCV010000075.1 GCA_948432605.1 uncultured Mycoplasmatota bacterium
AGACATGCAACACACATGCACACATAAAGATAAATCTTTTTAATTTTTTTATTTAATATTCGTAATTTTAAAGTATTTCTTACGGTTTCTACTTCAGCAATTTCAGGCATTTTACATTTTTCCTTCAAATTTGTTTTTTAATAGTTTTAATGGATAAGATTTATCACTTAGAATACTTGATATGGATTGTTCTTCATGAATATGATAAATCACATCTGCCACTAAACTTGAACAATCACATATGTGTAACCACTTTTCGCTTTGATATTCTTTAGGAATATAAGAAAGATTTGTTGTATAAATACCATCAAATTCTTTTCTAGCATAACTTTCTTGAAATTTTTGAATTCCTTCTGTAAAAAGAGTAAATGTTGTAATGATATATATGTGTGTGACTTCACGTTTTTTTAATTCATGGATGACATCAAACATGCTTCCTCCACTTGCCACCATGTCATCTACTATAATAGCAGTTCTTCCTTTTAAATCACTATTACCAGAATAATCATGCGATATTATTGGATTTTTGCCATCTACCATATGATTATAATCTCTTTGTTTGACAAAAGATCCTGCAATACGATCAATATATTCAGAATTGAAAGAATTTAGGTACACATTTCTTCTTCCAGCTGCTCCATTATCTGGAGCAATGAACACTAATCGTTTTAATTGCTCTGTTGGTAAATTGTGAATTAAGTTTTCTAATATTGTATTTGTGGCATAAAAATTTTCAAATTCTATATCATGAACTGCATGCTCTACACCTTCGTCATGAGCATCAAATGTGATAATACTTCTTATATGTCTGTTATTTGATAATTCATATAACAATTGTCCACACGCAAGATTCTCTCTTGTATTTTTTCTATGTTGACGTCCTGCGTACAATAAAGGCATAATTACGTTTAAATATTTGGCATGAGAATTACAGGCTCCAATGCCATCTCTTAATTGTTGAACTAAATCATTTGGACTGGTATGATTTATAAAACCATGCATTTTATATTCTAATGAATAGTTTCCTATATCGGTAAGTAAATAAACATCTTGCCCTCTTACCGTTTCTCCTATTTCAACTTTTAAATGTCCATCATTAAAAAAATTTTCTTTGATAGGTAGTAAAAATGTTTCTTCTTTACAGTTATATTTTTGTTTTAACTGCTCATTCACTTTTTGTCCTAGTTCTAGTGCACTTCTAAACACTAGTAATTTTAACTTTTGTTCTTTCATTACAAACTCCTCCTTTGAAAGAAAAACTAGTCGTCACAAAAGACAACTAGCCTATTAAAAATTTAGTAATTGTAGAAAATATAATCAAAGCAAATTTCATATAATCACCATTTACATGTTAACATTTTTTAGAAAGTCCTGCAATAGGGTTTCGATAATTTATATTAATTTAAGAAGAAGGAGAAATTTTATAAAATTTATTTTCTGAAACAAAGATACTATTATTTCCAACATGTATAAATTCATCTACATTTTTGTATGGAAAATCTAATTCTTGATCAAATACTATAGTGTCATTTTCATATTTGTAAAATCTTAATGGTCCAGTTACATATCCTGATAAGGAAAATTTAGCTTTTTTAATAGCAAACATATTATCAGAAAGAGCTATAAATGTTGGAGTAGTACTATCATTTAATTTACAAGCTTTACCATCATAATAAATATCATGTGTCACTTCATTTGTTGAAAGACATTTTCCTCTAAATGTGATATTTGAAGGACTTGATGTCGAATAATTACAGGCTCCTTTGTTTTCTTTGTCACCATAAAGCATTTTTTTTGTTGAAAATTCGCCTGTTTGAGCTGCAAGACTTTCTACTTTCATACTATTTCCATTTATTATGACACGACTATGACGGTAATCACTGTATCCTAATTTATTTACGCTAGCATAACAAGTATTTCCTGTACAAATTAAGTTTCCTGGTGAATCATAAGTGCTTGTATCTCTAAATCCATTTACACTTCCAACAGAATAAATGTTGTTATTATTTACTTCCAAAATACTTAAAGTGTAATTTCTTGGTCTTGTAGTTGACCCAGACCCTGATACTCCACTTGTGATAATTTGACTTGCACCAAATACTAGTATTCGATTATCTGATAATTTTGTTGCTAAATTAGTAGAAAATCCTGAACCAGTTGATCCACTTAATACAGTTTTACTGTTAGTTGAAGTAACGGAATTACCATTTACAGTATATATTATTGCATCTACTCTAGAACCATCTGTTGAGTTTTTTAATCCATAATCTCCATAACGGGTTAATCCTATAAATTGTGTACTATTTAAAGGAACATAAATTTCGCTTAAAGGTTCTCCGTTCATTTGTGTAATCATCGGTTTATCACTTAGTGGTGTAATCATTTCACTCACTACATTACTTACATTTCCTGCATGATCCACTACTTTTACTTGTACTAAACAAAGTGATGAAGTTAAGTTTACAAAATTATACGTTGAATTAGTACTTGTTTTCCAATTTGCTCCACCATCTACACTAAAATAGTATGTTTTAATTCTAGATTCAACATCTTTTGAGCCACTCGCATCTATCTTAATACTTTTTACTCCTGGAGTTACAGTCATTTTCGCAGTTGGAGCTGTTTTATCTATTTTTGTAATATTAATCGTTTGAGAGTAACTTGTTATATTTCCTACATTGTCCTTTACTTTTATTATGATGTTATTTGTGTTTCCAGTATACGTTTTGGAACTTTCTTTTTGCCATGTTACTCCAT
>CAOJCV010000076.1 GCA_948432605.1 uncultured Mycoplasmatota bacterium
CAAACTTTTTCATTAAATTTGTTAGAAACTACTTGACTTATATATAGTTGTCTTTCTTATTCTTTTATAGATTTATTTTATTTTCTCTTTTTTCTTTTAGTTTTTGATCTATTTCTAAAAGAGTTCCCATCATCATTTGAAGCCATGTATCTCCATAAAATACTCTCAAAACTTCTAAGTCTTCATATCGACCTTCCATATATAAAGAAAAAAAGTTTGCAAATTGTTCATCATATACTAATTTATAATTAATTTCATTGTCTTTCACATAGTAATCTTTTCTATGATGAAATCTTAAATAATATTCTTTTTTATCACCAGTGACAAAACTATTCGTTCCTATTCCAATGGCTGATATAATATCTGAAATAGGCCCTACTTTTTCTTTTTCCTCTTCATTACATATTATTTCTAATAAATTACTAAACTTGCCATTTTCAACTTGTTTTCCAAGATAAGAAAACGTTGTATTTTTTAAACTATAACAATTTGTTCTTATTTGCGTATTTATATTAGCATAGTTTTCAGGTAATTTATTTTCTAAAACTACATCGTAATAAAAATGGCCTAGCTCATGTAAAACGTCTAAATCTAATGCATCATTTTTTATTTCAAATGCTTGCATTGATTTCATATATGCTGTTTGTGCTGGACGAGTAACCATTTTGTCTCTTATTTGATAAGTTATTTCTTTTGATGGAAAGATTTGAATATTATTTTTTGCTTCTAAGAAGTTAGAAAGTATGCTAATCGCCAATTCGTCATTTTTTTCTACTACCCTTTCAAAAATATTCCATACTTTTTCAATCATTTCATTATTGTCACCAAGATCAGTATTTGGAGGAAACACTAATTTTTCAAAAAAGTCATTTTTATTTATCATATTTATCACGTAATTATTGTAACATACTTTTCTTTTTTCTATTCTTTTATGCTGTGAATTATGTCAATTTTTCGTAAAAAAGTTTACTTGATAATCTTTTTTATTTATGATATATTTTTCTAAGAATAAAGGAGAGATTATTTATGAAAAAAATAAATTGGAAACAAGTTGGGATTGGTTTTTTACTTATATTTTTATTTTATCTTGTTTTACCTAATGTTGTTGCTTTATTATATGGAATATTTTTTCCATTAGATCAACCTCAACATGTTATTATCGCTACTTTACTTTCTTATTTAATCATGCTGCTTTTTTTCCTATTTTTTTATAAGGAATCTTTGAAAAAAGACATAAAAACTTATTTTCAAAATTTTAAACATTTTTTTAAAGTATCTTTTCTTACTTGGTGTAAGGCTTTGTTATTTATGATGATTACTAATCTTATTATTATTTCAATCGCTGGGGATATTGCTCAAAATGAATCTACGAATCGTTCTATTATTTCGATGTTTCCTGTTTTCTCATGTATTACGATGATTGGCTTGGGTCCATTTATGGAAGAATTATTATTCCGTAAGGGCTTTAAAGACGCTTTTCCAAATGAAACAATATTTTGTATTTTTACAGCTTTTTTATTTGGATTTGCTCATGTTTCTGGTATTTTAGATTTTTCCAGTGTTCAAGCGTTTATAGATTCCATTCCTCAACTATTATTTATTATTCCTTATGGTGGGATTGGTTATTTCTTTGCTCGTGCTTATTGTGAAACAAATACGATTTTTACAAGTACTGTTACTCATATGATGCATAATGCTTTTGCTGTTTTAGTTTCTATGATTGGAGTTTCATAGTATGGATATTGATGAAAAAGATTTGATTCAAGAAGAATCTACACCTAAGAAATTTGGTTTTTTTTCAAAATTCTTTTTCTTCTTGCTTGCTTTTTTGGTTTTACTCTATTGTTATATGCATTTTGTTGAACCTAAAAAGCTTATTGTAAAAGAATATCCTGTTAAACATAATTTAATTCCTGAATCTTTTAATGGATTTAAAATTGTTCAATTTTCAGATATTTATTTTGGTAGTTCGATTAATGAAAACGAATTGAAACGTATTGTTCATAAAATAAATGAATTAAAACCAGATGTTTTAGTTTTTACAGGAAATTTATTTTCTTCTTCTATTACCTTATCAGAAGCTAATAAAAGTTTCTTAAAAGATATTTTAAAGGAAACACAAGCAAAAATTAAGAAGTTTGCTATTAAAGGAAATTCTGATTATTTAGATATTGATCTTTATGAAGAAATTTTAGAAAATGCAAACTTTACTATTTTAGATAATTTAAACATTCCAATTTATTTTGATAGTGATACTCCTATTTATTTTGGTGGAATTTCTTCTATTTCTAAAAAAGAAATGGATCTTACAAAAGCACTTATTCAGGAAGATGAGAAAAAAGCTTATCAAATATTTTTACTTCATGAGCCTATTTTATTTGATGAAATATGTAGAGATACTCATTTGGTCTTAGCTGGTCATTCATTAGGTGGTATTTTAAGACTTCCTTTTCTTGGTGGTACAATTGCTTTAGAAAATGTTGGTGAATACACTGGGGATCAATATTTTAAAGGTAAATCAGTGATGTATGTTTCTTCTGGTCTTGGAACTGAAAAATATAATGTACGTTTTTTTAATCCACCATCTATTTCTCTTTATCGTTTATATCACGATTAATTACAGTTTTTTTTTAAAGCTATTTCTTAGCTTTTTTTTTGTAAAAAAAAATTGAAAAAGTTTTTTTGGTTATATAATTTTTAGTGTGTGTAACGGAAAACGTTATATGCACTTTTTTCA
>CAOJCV010000077.1 GCA_948432605.1 uncultured Mycoplasmatota bacterium
AAGTAGTATGGAAGTTTTTTAAAGAAAAATATAACTGGTTTAATGACAAAGAAATAATTTCACTAGAACAATAGACAAATATATAAATTTAATGATAAAATGGGAACATTAGAATGTTTCTATTTTTTAAAAAATTTAGAAAATTAAAGGAAGAAGAAAATGAAATTAATTTTAATTGCTGGAAAAGCTAGAAGTGGCAAAACCGAAACAGCAAAACTATTAAAAAATATATTAGTGAAAAAAGGATACAAAGTTGCTATCACAGAATATAGTAAATATATAAAATTATTTGCGAAAGAACTTATAAGTTGGGATGGAAAAGAGCCAAAACCAAGAAAATTTTTACAAGATTTTGGTTATTTTATTCGTCATGAAAGTGAAAATAAATCTTATTTCATAGATCGAATGAAAGAAGATATTAAAATTTACGAGAAATTACTTGATGTTTTAATTATAAGTGATGTTCGTCTAATAGAAGAAATAAAAGAAATGCAATATTTAAATCCAATAACAATACAGGTTCAAAATGATAACTCTTTATATGACTTAACAGAAGAAGAAAAAAATCATGAAACTGAACGTGCACTTGATAATTATGAAAAATTTGAGTATAGTATTAGAAATAAAACACCAGAAGAAATTCAAGATCTTTTAAAAGAAATAGTAAAAAATATATCCTTGATAAAAGATGATTGTGCTATAATGGTGAAAGAAATGAATGAAAGAAAGAGTGATACAATGAATATCAAAGATTTATTTATTGAATTTTTTATAAGTCATGGTCATAAACAAATTCCCAGTGCACCAGTTGTGCCAGAAAATGACCCATCAGTTTTATTTAATACAGCTGGAATGCAACCTTTAATTCCATACTTGATGGGACAAACACATCCTTATGGAACAAGACTTTGCGATTACCAAAAATGTATTCGTACAAATGATTTAGAAGAAGTAGGAGATACCACACATCATACATTTTTTGAAATGCTTGGCAATTGGAGTTTAGGAGATTATTTCAAAGAAGAAAGTATTGAATGGAGTTTTGAATTCTTAACGACAGTTTTAAAAATTCCTGTATCAAAATTAGCTGTAACAGTATTTAAAGGAAATAAAGATATTCCATTTGATGAAGTAAGTTATCAAAAGTGGCAAAGTCTTGGAATTCCAAAAGAAAAAATTGCAATTTTAGAAGATAACTTTTGGATTGCTGGAAGTGCAGGACCTTGTGGAGGAGATACTGAAATATTTTACTGGCGAGATAATTCTCCAGTACCAGAGAAATTTGACGAAGAAGATGATCGATGGGTTGAAATCTGGAATAATGTATTTATGGAGTATTACAAAGACCAAAACGGTGAGGTAACAATCCTTCCTAAGAAGAATGTTGATACAGGGATGGGATTAGAACGTATCACATCTGTTTTAGAAAATGTTTGTGATAATTATGAATCAAGCATCTGGAAGGATGTAATAGAATTAATTTCAAATATATCCTCTTTACCATATAAAGGAAATGAAAAAAGTATGCGTATCATAGCAGATCATTTAAGAACTGCTGTTATGATAAGTGCAGATCCATCAGGAATAAAACCAAGCAACACAGATCAAGGCTATATTTTAAGAAGATTAATAAGAAGAGCGATTCGTCATGCTAAAAAGTTAAATATTGATATTTTTAGCGATTGGGAAGAACAAATCGCAAGACTAATTATTTCAAAATATAAAAAATATTATAACGAATTAGCAGAAAATGAAACAGTTGTTTTAGAAGTGTTAAAAAACGAAAAAGAAAAATTTAATAAAACATTAGAAAAAGGCCTAAAAGAATTTTACCGAGTATCGAAAAAAGATATAGATGCCACGACTTCATTTCATTTATATGATACATATGGGTTTCCGATAGAACTAACAATAGAACTAGCAAAAGAGCAAGGGATAGAAGTGGATGAAGAAGGATTTAAACAAAAATTTATGGAACATCAAGAATTATCTAGAACTGCATCTAAAGGAAAATTTAAAGGTGGTCTTTCAGGTAATAGTGAAATAGAAACAAAATATCATACAGCTACTCATCTTTTAAATGCTGCTTTGAAAATTGTAATTGGACCAAATGTTCATCAAAAAGGAAGCAATATTACTATGGAAAGAATGCGTTTTGACTTTTCTTGTGATCATAAATTAACAGAAGAAGAAAAGAAACAAACAGAAGAATTAGTAAATAAGTGGATTGTAGAAGGATTAGATGTTACAGTAGAAGAAATGAAAAAAGAAGAAGCAATCGAATCAGGTGCAGAATGTATGTTTATTGAGAAATATCCAGACATTGTTACTGTATATAGTATTGGTGAAATCTCAAAAGAATTATGTGGAGGACCACATGTAGGAAATACAAAAGAAATTGGTCATTTTAAAATAAAAAAAGAAGAGGCTTCTAGTGCTGGAGTAAGAAGAATTAAAGCAATAATTGAATAGAAAAATCTATTCTTTTTTTTATAAATAAAACATGCTATAATAAAAAAGAATAGGGT